>DATLSW010000198.1:0-9515 GCA_035533955.1 Ktedonobacteraceae bacterium
CAACGCTGGTCTCGACCTGGCCCTCTCCGATACGTATGATGCAGTGATTCTGGACGTGATGTTGCCAGGTATAGATGGGATCGAGATTTGCCGCCAACTGCGCGCAGAACGCATCATGTCGCCGGTGCTGATGCTCACCGCGCGCGGAGCCGTTGAGGATCGGGTCACGGGACTCAATGTAGGAGCCGATGATTACCTCACCAAACCTTTCGCGATGGAAGAACTGCTGGCGCGCGTCAACGCCCTGCTGCGCCGCCGCGATCGCCGCTTCGATGAGTCGCCTCAGCTTTCCGTGGGCGATCTGACGCTCGACCTGGTGCGGCACGAGGCGAAGCGTTCCGGGCGCGTCATCGAACTCACAGCCAAAGAGTTTGCTCTGCTGGAGTATCTGAAGCGCCATGCCGGTATGGTCCTCACACGCACGCAAATTATCGACGCTGTCTGGCGCTACGATCTGGAAGCGCTGTCTAACGTGGTCGATATCTATATCCATTACTTGCGAGACAAAATTGACCAGGGCTTTTCGCGTTCACTTATTAAGACGGTACGCGGTGTTGGCTACAAGATCGAAGCATAGAAAAACCCGAAGGGGATATGAGCATGAAGAGGAACAGTTTCGTCAGGTGGCCCTGGCAACGTCAAAGAAGACATCTCGTCCAGGATGCGAGTGCAGCCCTCTTTCGCGGAATACGCATTCGTTTGACACTCTGGTACTGTGGCGTGCTGGGTACGGCTCTGATCCTGTTCGGCGTGGCTCTCTACTTTGGAACTCAATACTTCCTGCTGACCCCTATCGAGAGTGATGCTGCTGCTCAGGCCCAGGGACACGTTCATCAATTTCTCGCAGATCAGATCGATCACGGCTGTCCATCATACACTTCTCCCGGTCAATTTGGCCCTCCCAGCCAGAACTACCAGATGAGTGTTCTGTTCGCGTGCTTCGATCAGAATGGCTCCTTGCTGCCAAACGAAAATACCGCAGGGCTTCCATCCGCTTTTCTGTCGAATACTGTGGTGAAGACGGCCTTACAGACAGGCCAGGCGGCCAGCGATATCATTTATACAGGAAGCACATACGGGCAGGTTTATCGTTACGCGCTGGTCGTCTCGACGGGTGGGAGTAGCGGCGTGATTCTCATCGGCGAGTCCGTCCAGGCGCAGGAATCCGCGCTCTCGCTGTTACTCTACCTCCTGCTCGCCCTGGGAGGCTTGGCCTTGCTCGGCGCGGGACTGGGTGGGCTGTTCCTTTCAAACCGCGCGCTGGCGCCAGCGCGCCTATCCTGGAGCAACCAGCAGCGCTTTATCTCTGACGCGGCGCACGAACTGCGCACCCCACTAACACTGCTGCGCGCGGATGCCGAGGTGCTGCTGCGAGGCCGGAAGCGCCTTGTTGAAGAGGACGCGGAGTTATTGGAGGATATCGTCGCCGAAACAAGCCATATGTCGAAATTGACTTCTAACTTGCTGATGCTGGCACGCCTGGATGCCGGAGCCTCCCATCGAGAACACGATGTCGTCAACCTCGTTGAATTGTCCCAGAAGGCGGCCCGGCGCGTGCAGGCTTTCGCCGAGCAACGCGGCATTACGGTGCAAGTGCAAGCCGCCGACGACTTGTATGTGATTGGGGATCAGTCGCTACTAGAACAGGCGGCGCTGGGGCTGCTCGACAACGCTATCAAATATAACCAGCAAGGTGGTCATATCACCGTGCGTGCGTTAGCACAAAACCAACGGGCGCAGATCGAGGTACGCGACACTGGCATTGGCATTGCTGCTGAACATCTACCGCACCTGGGCGAACGCTTCTACCGGGTAGACAAGGCTCGCTCGCGCGAGGCCGGAGGAACGGGTCTTGGCATCTCCATTGCCCGAAGCATCGCAGCCGCACATAATGGCACGCTGATCCTCTCCAGCATCCCTGGGCAAGGAACAACCGCAACGCTCTCCTTGCCTCTGGCGCACCTGACCGCGCTTGATCAGAGAAACGTTGCTCCAGGAAGCATGGCATCGCTCTCAGAACAAAAACAGAAGTGACAAAAATTACTGACGTCCAGAAAAACAGGCCCTATGACTTTGCCGCTCGCATCTTCTCGATCAAATCCAATTCCTTCCTGCCGCGCGCTTCCAGGTCCGTTCTCCATTCGTTCTCGTAAGGGCGCATGGCATGGACCATCGTATGCGCTACCGCCAGATTGCGATACCATTTGTGGTCGGAGGGAACAATATACCAGGGAGCATCCTTTGTACTGCAATTGGTGAGAGCGTCCTCGTAGGCTTGCTGGTAATCTTTCCAGAATTTCCGTTCTGACCAATCGCTGGAGGAAAGTTTCCAGGCTTTGTCTTTATCCTGCTCGCGCGCGAGCAGGCGACGTGCCTGTTCCTCGGTGCCGATATGTAAGAAAAATTTGAGAATAATGGTGTTGTTATTTGCCAGCAGGCGCTCAAAGTGATTGATTTCCTGGTAACGCTTACTCCAAACGCTCTCCGGCACGAGATTATGCACGCGAGCAATCAGGACATCTTCATATTGCGAGCGATTGAAAATACCCATAGCGCCTCTGCCGGGAACGGCCTTATGGATGCGCCAGAGGAAATCATGAGCCAGTTCTTCCTGTGTTGGCTCCTTAAAGGAAACGACGGAGCAGCCTTGCGGATTGACGTGCGCAAGCACATGGCGAATTGTGCCATCCTTGCCGCTGGTATCCGTCCCTTGCAAAATCACCAGCAGGCTATGATGCTGCGCGGCTGCCATCAATTCCTGTAGCTCGCTCAACTCGTCGCTGAGTTTCTGTGTTGCTTCTTCCGCTTTGTCACGATTATGGTGATTATTCGTGTCGCTATGATCATAGTCGGCGAGGCTGACTTTCTTTCCATCATCGATCTTCCATGCATATGACATCTTGCACACTCCTTCTGTATCCAACAGACGATATCAATACCAATACTTTACATCTACTATCAAATCCTGTAGCGGCGCAATGTCCTTGAGAGGGATTTCAGTAGGGGTGGAGACGTTTGCGCCGCCCGCAGCTGGATGGGCGGCGCAAGCGCCTCCACCCCCACTCCACACCACTCCCGCCCCTACTGAGCGGTCGCTTCCCAGGCCGATTCGCTAAATACCTACTGCTGAAAGCAGAGCCAATGCCCCTACTGACAACCGGATTTGATATCACACACGCCATGCACAGCGAGCAGGTACGTAGGAATATTTAGAGTGAGCGGATCACCGGCCTTCCAATGAGCAGGTAAAACGAATATGCGCCGACAAGCGCGGCGCAGACGATCACCGTCAACGGACCGCCGACTAACGTGATCATGCCGCTCGCGGAAAAGTCACCAAGCGGGCGCACTCCCATGACGAGCAGCGTGTTGAGGCTCATTACGCGCCCCCGCATCTGCGGCGCGACGCGCATCTGCGCCAGCGTGATCACTGTTGCCCCCACGCCATTTTGCGCCATGCCAAACACAAACAGGGCCAGTACTGAGAGCCAGAGCAGATGACTGACTGCAAAGACAATCAGCGCGCCCGTCCAGAGAAAGAGCGCTACCAGCAGCAGCAGACCTTTATACCTGAAATCACCGAGCGAGGCGACGGTTAACGCTCCAACAAGCGTCCCCAGGCCCGCCGCCGAGAACAGTAGGCCCAACTGAAACGCATTCAGATGCAGAATTTGCGTCGCGAAGATGGGCAAGATCAGCGTATTGGATGGGCCAAAGAACAGTAACGCGCCATAGCCGGAGAGAACCCAGGGCAAGGCCGGGTCACGCCGCACCGCTCCCAGCGCCGCGCGAATGGAGTCGAGCATTGGTCCGCGCTTTTCGGTACCCAGTTCCACTGCCTCGCGCGGAACACGGATAAAATACAACACGAACAACACGCCGAAGTAGCTGACGCCGTTCAGCAAGAAGTTACCCGCGTAGCCGGCGAGCGATCCTGTCAGCCCAAACAAATGCCCGGCGCTCGCCAGCAACCCGATGGCAATACCAGCCAGTGCAGGACCAACCACTGCCGCCCCGTTAAAAACTGTCGCTTGCAGCGAGAGAGCATTCATCAAATCCGCGCGTGGAACCAGCATCGGAATCAGCGAAGAGCGCGTCGGCTGATCAAAGCTTAACACGCTGCCGGAGCAGAACGCCAGCAGAACGATCATCCAGACCTGGATTATGCCCGCCAGGGTCAAGATGCCGAACAGAAAAGCCAGGCACATCGACAGGCTCTGCGTCATCAAGAGAAAGCGGCGTTTATCGACGCGATCAGCCACGCTGCCCCCTATAAGGGCAAACAGGAAGAACGATGAGGACTGCGCCAACGCGACAATACCAAGCGCCAGCGCTGAGCCATGCGTAATTTGCAGAATGAGCAGGCTTTGCGCGACAATTTGCATCCACGTCCCCACTGAGGAGACGATCAGGCTGATCCACAAGAGACGAAAGTTGCGATACTGCAAGGCGCGAAAGGTTTGGAGGCGTGGTTTTTGCTTTGAGAGCGGCTGCGATCCTTCTGTTTTAGGGACAATGCTACCCATATGTGAATATCCTATTAATCAGGCTAATGTAGCCCTGATTATACAACATATAGGTTCGCGATCTTTCCTCCCCTACCAATGGCCTGCGATGATGCATGGCAGAGATTATTCAGCAGTCCCGATCATCAACGCTCTGGTTTCTAATATATCCTTGAGCGTTAGCAGATCATACTCAAGCTGGCGGCGCACGGCGCTTGTGACCACAGGCTCCGCCTGTTCGATTACCCCATCAATCAGATGGAATACCGCCTCCTGGGAAATGATAGTCCCACCATCGACAACCGGATCAAACCGGAAGTCAATGTAGCAAGACGCAGCTCCTGAGATACTTTTGATCATCATAGATCGGCCTGGCTCACATTCGACCACCTCAAACGTAATATCGAACCATCTCCCTAAGAAATGAAGGGTACTGCGCACAGTCGCTCCGACCTGAATCGCTTCCGAAGAGGTCCTCCTGGCTGAGATCACGATGCTTGACCAATCAACCAGGTTCTCAAGATCGCTTACAAATGGGAAGACACCCTCTAAGGGCTGATTGATGTAGATACTTTGCCTGACTTTTAATTCGTTCATGGGGGCTATCTCCTCTTCTACTCACACAGCCTTAGAGGCTATAGAACAACGCCATGTCGCCGCTGCCGTCATCCGACTGCGCTGGAAGCAGCATGACGCTGTCCACATGTACTGACCCAAAAAGTTGTTTCAAAAGAGAAGATAAACCGCTGCGCACAGCAAGCTTCATATGCTCATCGGTACGCGGATGCAAAACAAAATCGTCGCAATTGCACTGGGCGAGTATCTGGATAGAACACTGTTGGAGATCCATCAACAAGCTAGAAGCGAAATGAATCATCACATCATCAACCATCCCCTCACCAAAAAGGTTTAGCAAGACATGACTCATCATCTCCTCTACAACCAGTTTACAGCTCTCCACTTCGTCCTGGAGAACCTCAAAAAATCTGCCAGAACAATGCGCCTGCACACGGAGTATACACATAGTTGGCCCCCTTCTTTCTCTGTCGCTTTGTCGCGTTCTGCGGCGATTTACCGGTTGATTTACCGCAATAATTCCAGTATACTTATGTGGAGCATTTCATTCCACCGTTTCCGGTAACGCGCAGTCTACCTTTCGTCTACTCAGACATCGGCAAGACAGAATATTGTGGAAGGAATAAAGGTGAAAAGTGAAATAGGTATGGATGTCAGGCCATTTTGTAACACTTTACAAGAGTATTTACACAAAAGTGGACATTTCCAGAAAGAACTGGCGCACGCGGTTGGCTTACATCCTAAGGTACTCAGCCGCAAACTGAACGGCAACGCAAACGCTTCTTTGTCACACGGAGAATTACAAAGCATCATCAAAACACTGGCAGAGTGGCATGCCATCACCACACAGGAAGAAGTGTTTCGCTTGCTCGAACTGGCAGGAGCAGAGCCTGCTATCTTTGACAACGATGCATGGCAGGAACCCCCGCTCAATACGCTGGCAACGCAACGTGCTTTCCCTACCCTCCAGCATAACCTCCCGGCTCCAAGAACGCGGTTCATCGGACGGGAGTGGGCCATCGAGCGATTGCTCAACCTGCTTGAACGTTCCGATGTACGCCTGGTAACGCTCGTCGGAGCGGGCGGCAGCGGCAAAACGCACCTCGCGCTGCATGTGGCAAAGCAGGTCATCGACAAATTCGCGCAGGGCGTGTGGTTGGTGATGCTGGCCGGAGAGCAAAACCCGGCCCTGGTGCCTATCAACATCGCCCAAGCGCTGAACATTCAATCCTCACCCGGCTTAACGCCTCTCCAGGGCCTGATGTCATATTTGCGCAACAAACAACTTTTACTCGTGCTGGACAATTTCGAGCAAGTAGGTGAAGCTGCAAACGACGTGGATCAGTTGCTCGCGGACGCTCCCGGCCTCAAAGTACTGGTGACGAGCCGCAGCGTCCTGCACTTGCATGGTGAGCGCCTCTTGAGCGTCCCGCCCCTGGACATTCCTAATGCCAGCATCGCGCTGGACAAAGCAGGGCTTATGCAGCTTGAAGCCGTGCAACTTTTTGTTGAACGCGCCCAGGCTGTCGCGCCAGATTTTGCTTTGACCGACGAAAATGCCGCCATAGTCGGTCAGATTTGTGAAAAGGTCGATGGTTTACCTTTGGCCCTGGAACTCGCTGCCGCACGAATTAAGATACTTTCTCCAACGTCGCTTCTGGAACGGCTTTCCAAAACGCGGTTCCCTTTACTGACCGGCGGGGCGAAGAATCTACCCAGCAGGCAAAAAACATTGCACAATACCATCACCTGGAGCTACGAGTTACTCTCCTCAACTGAGCAGGCATGGTTTCGCCGCCTGGGAGTCTTTCATGGAAGCTGGTCGCTCGAAGCAGCAGAAGCTTTGGGGCAAAGCGCCACAACATACAGCGAAAACCCTCCCACCGATCTCTCCCCGCTCGATTTGCTTGAACAGTTGGCGGATCAGAGTTTGTTGATACGACTACCAGGGGCCGATACGCAAACTCGTTATATCATGCTGGATACGCTTCGTGAATACGCTTTGGAGCAGTTGTCCAGGCAGGAAGAATGTTCCCGGCTACGGGACTGGCACGCCTGTTATTATTTGAGAAAAGCAGAAACAGCCGAGATGGGATTGAGGGGACCGCAACAGCTCATGTGGTTGGAGCGTTTGGCAGCAGACCGCAATAATTTCCGCTCCGCTTTGGAATGGTCGCTGCAACGAGCGCAAGATGGCGAACGCATACGCCTGTTCCCTTCTTTCCAGCAGCAAGTCTGCGCAGTTGCCGGCAGCAGCACATTATCTACACAACGATCCAGCGGCGCCCCATTGCACGCTATCGAAGTATGCCTGCGCTTAGCCGCGGCCATGAGGTTCTACTGGGAGTGGCAAGGCCATCTCACAGAAAGCCGTCACTGGTTGGGAGCGGCGCTGGTCGTGCCGTTGGCGAACGATGCCGGAGAAACCGCGCTGGCCGCACGCGCGAAAGCTTTGAGCGAGGCTTCGCGGCTGGCGTGTTTGGAGAACGATCAGGCGCGCGCGGTAGAACTTGCGGAAGAAAGCATCGCTCTCTGGCGACAACTCAACGACTCCGCCGGGCTAGCAACCGCGTTGATTCACCGTGGTTGGACGGCGCACGCGAGCCACGAGTATGAAACGGCAAAATCCTCCTACCGGGAAGGGCTGCAACATATCTCACTGGCAGAAGACCCCTGGCTCTATGCCCAGTTACTCTTTTATCTGGCAGCAGCGTCGGGCTTCTCGTCTGAGCTTGAACAAATGGACGCCTATTATACGCAAAGCAAAGCATTGTTCGAGCAACTGGGAGACAAATGCGCCATCGCCGATTTGACGAAAGATTGGGGAGGGCTGCTGATCGTGGCGGGCAACCACGCAGAAGCCATCCATCGCCTGCTGACAAGCATCCACTTGTGCTATGAACTACGCCATAAACAATTCATCGCGACGGGCCTGGGATTATTGAGCTTCGCGCTTGGGCTGAGAGAAGAGCCGAATCCGGCGCAGGCAAGCATCGCCTCCGCGCAGATAGGCGGCGCGGCTGAAAGCTTAATGGACGCCATCGGCCTGACGCCCTGGACGCGCACAGATCCCATGGCGATAGCGGTACGCCATTATATCCGCTCACACGTAGACGATGAAACATGGAAAACGTCATGGGCCGCGGGCCGCGCGCTTACCATAGAGCAGGCCATCGACCTCGCGTATCGGCTTGGAGGAAATACAATGCAATGATATTGTACCAACTGATATGACATGATATAATCCCTGCAAAACATCCATGAAGATAGAGTTCTAAAAAGCATGACCACAAACAACGCCGTTCCACCGGAAAACATAAACCGCCGGGATTTCCTCGCGTTGAGCATCATAGGAGGCTTGACGGGACTGCTGGCGGCCTGCGGCGGCCCCTCAACTTCGGGCATCGCGACGCCGACTGCGACAACAAGCAAACCCACGCCGGGCGTCACTCCCACGCAACAATCCACGCCGACGAACGCCGATTGGGCATCTCTCGCCAGCAGCCTGCAAGGCACACTTGTGCGCCCCAACAATCCACAGTATACGACCGCGCACCAACTTTTCAGCACGCGCTTCGACAATATCCTGCCAGAGGGCATTGCCTACTGCGCATCGCCGCAGGACGTCCAGAAATGTCTCGCCTTCGTGCGCCGCTTTAACCTGCCGTTCGCGCCCCGCTCCGGCGGTCACTCTTACGCTGGCTATTCGACCAGCGCGGGACTGGTTCTCGATGTCACCCGCATGAACACGGTGGCGGTGAACGCGAGCGCGGGAACCGCCACGATCGGAGCGGGCGCGCGTTTGATCGATGTCTACAACGCGATTGCGCCCTCTGGCCTGATCCTTCCCGCTGGCTCCTGCCCGACCGTGGGCATCGCCGGTCTGACGCTGGGCGGCGGCGTTGGCGTCATTGGCCGCAAATTCGGCCTCACCTGCGATAACTTGCTTTCCGCGCAGGTCGTCACCGCTGGCGGCAGCGTTCTCACCTGCAATACCAATCAGAACGCCGACCTTTTCTGGGCGCTGCGCGGCGGCGGCGGCGGCAACTTCGGCGTCGTCACTTCGTTTGTTTTCCAGTTGCACCCCGTCGTAGCTCTGACGCTGTTCACGCTGGATTGGCCCTGGAGCAGCGCTGCTAACGTGGTCAATGCCTGGCAGAACTGGGGGCCGCAGGCTCCCGACGAGCTGTGGTCCAACTGTCTGCTCCTCTCTACGAGCAACACCAGCGCCGCGCCGCTCGTGCGCGTCAACGGCGTCTACGTCGGCGGCGCCGCGCCGCTCAACGCGCTGCTCCAGCAATTGATCAGTCGCGTCGGCAGCGCGCCATCAGATAATTACGTGTACACCGATAGTCCGCTCGAAACCATGATGGTCGAAGCAGGATGCTATGGCAAAAGTATCGCCGAGTGTCACCTGCCCAGCCAGAATCCGCA
>DATLSW010000199.1:0-15906 GCA_035533955.1 Ktedonobacteraceae bacterium
GCGCGCCGTCGCGGCTCTGGCTGCCTGCGCGAAGTCGTTGCCACGCGAGGCGAAGATGATGCTGCGCGAGGCGTTGATGATCATGCCCTGACCTTTGCTGTCTTTGCCTGCCGCCACCGTCGCGGCCACCGCGCCGCCTTGCGTGCCGATGCCGGGGATCAAGATCGGCATGTCGCCGACAATCGCCCGCGCTTGTTGCAAATCCTGTGGGTAGGTCGCGCCGATCACAATGCCGCAGTTACCGTTGGCATTCCATTGCTCCGCGACGTGCCGCGCCACTACTTGATAGAGCGGTTCTTGCGCCGGGCCGACGAGCAAGTCTTGAAATTCGCCCGCGCCGGGATTGGACGTTTTCGCCAGCACGATGATGCCTTTCTCAGCCCGCGCCAGGAACGGGGCAAGCGCCTCTTTGCCGAGATATGGATGCACAGTGATGGCATCCACGCCGATGATATCGAACGCCGCCTGCATGTACCCCAGGTTCGTGCTGCCGATATCAGCCCGTTTCGCGTCCAGAATTACCGGTATCGGAGGATAGGCTTCCTTGATATACTGGACGGTGCGCGTCAACGCCCGCAGCCCGGCGTCGCCTTGCGCCTCGTAAAAGGCCGCGTTGGGTTTGTACGCGCAGACGAGATCATGTGTGGCGTCGATGATCGCGCGGTTGAAGGCAAACAGCGCCTCCTCGACGCTTTTGCCTTGCTTCACCGTTTCCGGCAACTGCTGGTAATCCGCATCCAGGCCGACACAAACGAACGTGTTTTTTTGCCAGCGCTCTGCAAGCAGAGAGATAAACGTGTTCATAGCTCCTCCCGTTTCGCCAAAAATGCTCGTCCCTTGCCTAATTCTGTGTTGACTGGCAGATGATCCCTGCAAAACGGGCATTCTTCCTCGTTATACGTTTCCAGGGATATCTCGATCAGTGTGTGGATCGGCGCGTTTGCCACATCTTCCATCTGTACATTGCCACGATTGCACAGCGCGCTCAAGCCGACCACGCTGCCGCCATGCCGCCGCACGAGTTCGATTACCTGGCGCGCCGAGCCGCCGGTGGTCAGGATATCCTCGACCACCAGGATGTTTTTTCCCGCGATGTAACGATCATAGCCGCGCCGAAAGGCAAACGTCTTATGCGGCCCGTCGCCCTCTTTTTCGGCGTAAACGGCCAGCGTCTCGCCGGTTGCGCGCCGCTCGTTCAGGTGGTGCGCGACCCACTGCGATAGCACGATGCCGCCCATCACCGGCCCAACTACGACATCGATCTGCTCCGCGTCATAAGGCGCGGCCATCGCGCGGCACAGCGCGGCGATCTTCCGTGGATGTACGTACAGCGCGTCCTTGTTGACGTAAACAGAGCTGTGCCGCCCGGAGGTGTACACAAAATGGCTATCGGTAACAATCGCTCCGACATCCGCGAACATCTGCATCATTGTGGGATCGTTCAACATTGATCGCTTCCTTTACGAGTTATATGTTTGCCGCGCGGCGGCCCGATGATCTCGCCTTCTTTGTAAACCAACTGGCCGCGTAAGAATGTCGCGATCGGTCTACCGCGCAGTTCCATGCCTTCGTAGACCGACCACTGGTTTTTTGTGAACAGATCTGCTTTGCGCACCGTCCAGGCGCGGTTGGCATCGACAACCACGATATCAGCATCGCAGCCGGGACTGAATTGCCCCTTTTGAGTCAGGCCGAAAAAGCGCGCGATGTTGTGCGATGTGACCTGGGAGACGCGGATCAGCCCCTCCGCGAGCGTCTCGCTGCCAAAGCGCCGTATCCAATTGGTGATCAGCACGGGCAGCGCCTCTTGCATTCCCGGCATTCCCGACGCCACTTCCCACGCGCTTGTTTTCTGCTTTTCCGCCAGTGCGTGCGGCGCGTGATCGGTGACGACGGTGTCGATCTTGCCATGTCGCAGCAACTCCCATAGCGCATCTTGCGCTGTAGGAGAGCGCAGCGCCGGTGAAATATTGATCAGGTTGCCGAAACGCGCGTAGTCTATCGTGTTAAATGCCAGGTGAACCGTCGTCACTTCACCGTAAACGTTGACGCCGATCTGGCGGCCAAAGGCGATGGCGGCGAATTCCTCCGGTGTGGACTGGTGCAGCAGGTACAGTTTCACGCCGAACTGCTTTGCCAGCGCGATCATTTCCAGTACCGATGTTAAGACCACCGCTTCGTTGCGCGCCTCGCTCCACGCCGCTGGATCGTCTCTACCCAGCTCGCGATACTTGCGTGTGAAGAAGTCCACCAGTTCTTGATTTTCGGCGTGAACCAGCGCGATGATGCCGCGCTCGCCCAGTATCTCGAAGACGCGCGCGATATCGCTGACGCGGCTAATCGTTGTCGTCGCCGTGGCGTGTCCGGCGGCGAAGAGCTTGACACCGGTGATCAGCGCTGGATCGACCTCGCGTAGTTCGTCGATATCTTCAAGCGAAACGCCCATGTTGATGCCAAAATCGGTATACGCACGGCCTGCGTACCTGCCAATCTGCTCGTGCAGGCGCGCCACAGTGGTCGTCGGCGGTCGCGTGTTGGGCATATCCAGCACGGTCGTGTAGCCGCCAGCCAGGGCCGCGCGCGTGCCATGCGGAATATCCTCTTTATACTCTAATCCCGGTTCGCGCATATGCCCATGCGTTTCGATGAGGCCGGGCATGAGGTAACATCCCCGGAAATCGTAGACCAACTCGCTCTCTTCGATGATCGGCGAGAATCCCTCTTCGATGCTGGCGATTTTCCCATCGTCAATAGAGATTGACCCCTCGAAGACGCGAGTGGGCATGACAATCGATCCCATCAATAGCGTTGGCATAGCTGGCTCCTTTGCCCCGGCGCAATGAATTGCGCCACCACAGGATTATAGATACTCATTCCACGCCTTAATCGGCAGCGTGTCCAGACTTTTTTCCGTGATCGCTCTGGTAAAGAGGCGGGCCTGTTTGATCTTGGTGAAGATCGGGATATTGAGATCGACGGTGAAGCGGCGGATGACATAACTATCTGCCATTTCCTGGCGCATCTGGGCGTCCACAATATTGAAAACGAGGTCGATCTTGCCTTCATGGAAGACGGTCAGGATGTTCGGCTCGCGCTGCTCGTGGATTTTATAGAGCAGCGTGGTTGCCACGCCATGCGCCAGCAAGAAGGCAGCCGTTTTTTCCGTCGCGAAGAGCGGGATGCCCAGTGTTGCAAGCCTCCGCGCGCTATCCAGGAACTTCGCCTTTTTCTCGTCGCCGCCCAGGCTGATGAAAATGCCCCTGGTCGGGATATGCCCGCCTGTCGCGATGATGGCCTTGAGATACGCTTCTTCCACGTCTGCGCCGAAGCAGGCGACCTCGCCTGTCGAGGCCATCTCGACGCGCAGCAGTGGGTCGGCCCCCGTCAGGCGCGCGAATGAGAACTGCGGCGCTTTGACGGCGGTGAAATTCAGTGCAGGTATCGTCACCGCCGGAATATTGTCTGTGAAAAGCGCGTCTATGAACAGCGCGATGAAGTTCACGCCGGTCACTTTCGAGATGAACGGGAAGGTGCGCGAGGCGCGCAAGTTCGTTTCGATGACATAGACCTGGTTGTCTTTAGCGAGAAATTGGATATTGAAGGGGCCGGTGATTTCTAAAGTCTGGGCAATGGCGCGCCCGACGGCTTCGATATTGCGCTTCGTCTCGTCGTTGAGCGTCTGCGGCGGCAGCGCGATGGTGGCGTCACCTGAATGCACCCCGGCGTTCTCGATATGCTCTGAGATCACGAATGCCTTGACCGCGCCATGCTGCGCCACGGCGTCAAGTTCGATCTCTCTCACCTTGCGCATGAACCTGGAGACTGTGACGGGATATTCAGGTGAGACTTCCGCCGCTTCCTGCACGCGCTCCGCCAATTCCTCGCGCGTGTAGCACACGTTCATGGAGCTGCCTGATAGCACATACGACGGTCTGACTAGCACAGGATAGCCCACGCGCTCAGCGAAGTTTGTCACTTCCTCCAGGGTGGTGAACGAGTCCCAAGCGGGCTGGAGAATGCCGAGCGTATCGAGCAGTTTGGAGAATTTGCCACGATCCTCGGCGCGGTCGATATTGGCGACGGACGTTCCCAGGATGGGGATGCCGAAGTCATACAGCGCCTGCGCCCGGTTGTTGGGTGTCTGGCCGCCGACGGAGACGATTACGCCGTGCGGCGACTCGAATTCGCAGATGTCGGCGATGCGCTCAAAGGTCAATTCTTCAAAGTAGAGGCGATCCGAGGTATCGTAATCGGTCGAGACCGTCTCCGGGTTGCAGTTGATCACAATGGCGCGTTTGCCGTACTTTTGCAACGCTCCAACCGCGCTGACGCTTGTCCAATCGAACTCGACCGACGAGCCGATGCGGTACGGCCCTGAGCCGAGGACGACCACGCCATCGTTCTTGAACGGTACAACATCGTGATGCTGGCCGTTGTAAGTCAGATAGAGATAGTTAGTGTCGGACGGAAACTCCGCCGCCAGCGTGTCGATCTGGAAGACGGAAGGCGTCACGCGCTGCCGCTTGCGCAGCGCGCGTATTTCTTGTTCGCTCTGATTGCTCAGCTCGCCGATGCGCTTATCCGACAATCCCACCTGTTTGAGCGCCAGCAACTTGTGCGCGGAGAGATCGTGATCGGCCTGCGTGGCGAGTTCCAGGTCAACGATATGCTGGATGCGCTGCAAAAACCAGGCGTCGATGCCGGTGATGGCGGCGATCTCCTGCACGCTCCTGCCGCGCCGCATTGCCAGCGCCAGGGCAAAAACGCGCTTCGGCGTTGGCTTATAGAGGTAGTGAGCGATGCTATCAGCGGCGCTCTCCCTATTGCTGAAAGCCTTCTCGGACGTCACGCCCTCGAAATCCAGGTCCAACATACGAATAGCTTTTTGCAAAGCTTCCTCGAACGTGCGCCCAATACCCATGACTTCGCCGACCGATTTCATGCCCGTGCCGATGGTTTCGTCAGCGCCCCTGAACTTCTCAATGTCCCAGCGCGGCATTTTGACGACCAGGTAGTCCAGGCTCGGCTCAAAACACGCCTTCGTGACGCCCGTTACCGCGTTGGTCAGTTCCGTCAGAGCGTAGCCGAGCGCGAGTTTGGCCGCGACATACGCAAGGGGATAGCCGGTGGCCTTGCTTGCCAGAGCAGAACTGCGCGAAAGGCGCGCGTTGACTTCGATCACGTAATAGGCCGAAGTGCGCGGATCAAGGGCGAACTGCACGTTGCATTCGCCGACGATGCCCAGGCTGCGCACGATCTGGAGTGAC
Organism: Ktedonobacteraceae bacterium; assembly: GCA_035533955.1. Taxonomy (GTDB): domain Bacteria; phylum Chloroflexota; class Ktedonobacteria; order Ktedonobacterales; family Ktedonobacteraceae; genus CADDZH01. Next base: position 5,268 of record DATLSW010000199.1, read on the forward strand.
GCGCTGCGCAGCGTGTGATATTCGGCATTGGTCAGCGTCTGGCTCGGCGCGATGACGATGGATTCACCGGTGTGGATGCCGAGCGGGTCCATGTTCTCCATGTTGCACACGGTGATGCAGTTATCACAGGCGTCGCGCACGACCTCGTATTCGACTTCCTTATAATGGTGCAGGTATTGTTCGATTAACACATGCGGCGCGAACGCCAGCGCGCCCTCGACAATATGCGCCAGTTCCGCCGCGTCGTTCGCGATGCCCGATCCTTGTCCGCCGAGCGCGTAACCGGCACGTACCATCACCGGGAAGCCGATGCGCTCGCCGCCTGCCAGCGCCTCTGCGAGCGTGCTGGCGCTGCGGCTCTGCGGCGTGGGGATGTCGATGCTCTGCAAGTGTTCGGCGAACGCTTGCCGATCTTCCGTGAGCATGATCGCCTGGACGGGCGTTCCCAGTACGCGCACGCCGTATTGCTCCAGCACGCCCTGCCGGTAAAGTTCAACGCCGCAGTTGAGCGCTGTCTGGCCGCCGAACGAGAGCAGGATGCCGTCCGGTCGCTCTTTGGCGATGATTTTCTCGACGAAAAAGGGCGTGACAGGCAGAAAATACACTTCGTCTGCCAGTTCGTGTGAGGTCTGGATCGTCGCAATGTTAGGATTGACCAGTACGGTCGCAATGCCCTCCTCGCGCAGGGCTTTGAGCGCCTGTGACCCTGAGTAATCGAATTCCCCGGCCTGCCCGATTTTGAGCGCGCCCGCGCCCAGTACCAGCACTTTACGCGGCGTGTTCACATCTCTCCCGTATCCTCTCCAGGAAGTAATCGAAGATCCAATCGGTATCTACCGGCCCCGGCGTTGCTTCAGGATGAAATTGTACCGAGAAAAATGGCAGCTTCGTGTGGCGCATCCCCTCGTTGCTGTCGTCATTGGCGTTGGTGAACCACGGTAAGAAGTCCGGCGGTAGCTTCTCCACCGCGAAACCATGATTTTGCGTGGTGATGTAGCAGCGTTTCGTATCGTGCAGCAGGCAGGGCTGATTCTGGCTGCGATGCCCAAATTTCATCTTGCGCGTCTCGCCGCCCGCGGCCAGCGCCAGCAGTTGATGCCCCAGGCAGATGCCCAGCATAGGTATCCGCTTCTGCATAGCTTGTTGGATGGTCTGGATCGTCTCTCCCGCTATCCTGGGATCGCCTGGCCCGTTCGAGATCACGATCCCATCAAAAGCCAGGTCGTGTTTTGGCGAGAAGAGATCATAGTCCCACGGCACGGTCACGACCCGCGTATTGCGCGAAAGCAGGCTGTGGACGATGTTGCGCTTCATGCCGCAGTCGATCAGCGCGATGGTGAGGTCGCCATTGCCCTGGCGCTGTACCTGCCGCGTCGAAACCTGAGCAACCAGATTCTCGATGTTCGGGTCGCGCCAGGGGATATCATCGTCGAAGATGATCTTGCCCGACATCGCACCGTGCGTGCGGATGTGCTGTGTCAATAAGCGCGTGTCTTTGATTTCCAGGGCCGGGATGCGTTCCTGTTGCAGCCACGTTCCCAGGTTCATCGTGCTTTGCGCGTGAAACGGCGTGTCGATGTAGTTCGAAACGATTAAACCAACGACCTGAACGCGCTCGCTTTCCCAGAACGACGGCTCCGGTACGCCATAATTGCCCACGAGCGGATAGGTCATAGTCAGGATTTGTCCGGCAAACGACGGATCGGTCAGGGCTTCGGGATAGCCGACCATGCCGGTGCAGAAAACAACCTCACCGGCTGCCGCGCCTTCGTAGCCGAACGATCTTCCTTCAAACGTTGTTCCATCTTCTAACATCAGCGAGCCATATTTGACATGCTGGCTATATTCATCCTGTTTTGTATATATGTCAAGCGTTTTGCATTGCATTTTGTTTACACCTTGCCTAGAACCAGGGCCAGCAGTGCCATGCGCGTGTACAGTCCGTTTCTAATCTGCGAGCGCAGGTAAACTGCGCGCTCGTCCTCGTCTACCACCGGGTCAATCGTACCTACGCGCGGCAGCGGGTCCATCAGGATCATGTCTTTGCTGGCATAGTCGCGCAACAGTTGGGGTGTGACTACAAACTTGCCTTGCGCGACCTCTTCGTATTCTTCCACCGAGGCAAAGCGTTCTTTCTGGATGCGCGTCCAGTACCAGAAATCGCAGTCGGGAGGGATATCATGCATGCTGCTGATTTCGATAATATTGATGCCGCGCGAGCGGAAGACCAGGTAGTCGTCTCTGGTGAGTCGCAACTGCGCCGGAGAAAGCAGGTACAGCGTGTTGTTCGGAAAGAGCGACAGCCCGCGTATCAGCGAATGGATGGTGCGGCTGTTGTACAGGTCGCCCACCAGCAGACCCTTGAGGTTGTCGAGACGGCCAAAGCGTTCGTAGAGGGTATAGAGATCGAGCATCGTCTGCGTGGGATGTTCGTTATTGCCGTCTCCAGCGTTGATCACCGGCACGCTGCGCGCCGCGTCGGCGGCGAGCCGCGCCGCGCCGACCAGCTTGTGGCGCAGCACAATCGCGTTGGAGTATGCCTCAAACGTGCGGATGGTGTCCTCGAACGTCTCGCCCTTCACGCACGATGTTACCACTTCTGGCTGCTGTATCTCTAATGTTTGCCCGCCGAGTCGCTTGACCGCCGCCGCGAACGAGCCGAACGTGCGGCTGGATGGCTCAAAGAAGAGCAGCGCCACCATCTGTCCCGCCAGCAGGTGTGAGGGCTGGTTATTGATCGTCAGTTGCTTCATAGTATCGGTCAGATCGAACAGGAGGCGCAAATCTTCTCTCGAAATGTGATCGAATGAGATGATATCGCGATCTTTCAATGTGTTGGCCTGGGACGCTGATGCAGCAGGCGTGTGATACATGAGCTGGTTCATAATTTCTCCTCTATTGACGCTAAATGACGCGCTACAAACAACCGCTTGACTGGTCGTCCTTTTCTACTTCCCTTATTCAACAACGGCAAAGCATTTCCTGCTGAATCAGGCGGTGAACCGGTATATGCCGTCGCTGGCATACGCGGTGAGCCGGAGACCATCGTGGTCGGCGAGGGCATCCAACCGTGGATGAACTCGCCAGTGAACAGACATCTTTAATTGTCAAAAAAAAATTCCTCACCCCTGAATCAAAGGGATGAGGAAGAAAAAACCTTTACTTTAGGAAAAACGACATCCGGCCCATCGATGAGATGGAAGAGATGGCCGGTGGGCCACATGAAGATTGCTTGTACCTGTGCCAGATGCCATAAAATCACGAATGTACCAGACCTTTTCCACACAATGGAACGACGGGAAACTGATTTCAAATTGCTAGAATTATACCCGCAGATCGGCCAAAAGTCAAGGGCAATTTTGGGGGCCGATTGGGGGGGGATTTGCATGAAGTTTCGGGCTTACCGCATTGCGATAAGCCCGAAACTTCATGCATTATTGTCTTTTTGTTTATGCGTCGTAGTACAGGGCGAACTCGATAGGAACGGGCCGCAGGCGCACCTGATCTGATTGCTCGCGTTTCAACTCAACGTAGTGTTCGAGCAGGTCGGTCGTGAAGACGCCACCTTCGAGCAAGAACTCGTGATCATCCTCGAGAGCGTTCAAAGCCTCGTGCAGCGAGCCGGGAACCGAGCGAATCTCGCTCAATTCCGCCGCCGACATGTGGAACAGGTCGCGATCAACCGGGCCGAAACCGTGATCGCTCGGCTCAATCTCGCGGCGGATACCGTCTAGCCCGGCCATCAACAACGCGGAAAACAGCAGGTAGGGGTTGGCCGTCGGATCGGGAGAGCGGAACTCAAGACGTTTCGCTGCTGGACTCTCGGTCAAAGGAATGCGCACAGCCGCGCTGCGGTTGCCTTTGGAGAATACCAGGTTGACAGGAGCTTCAAAGCCGGGAACAAGCCGCTTGTAGCTGTTCGTAGTGGGGGCGGCAATCGCCAGCAGAGCGGGAGCATGGGTCAGCAAGCCGCCAATGTAGAAGCGCGCCAATTGTGAAATTCCGGCGTAGCCTTCGCACTTGTAAAACAGTGGTTTCTCGTCCTTCCACAGGCTCTGGTGTGTGTGCATACCGGAACCATTGTCACCGAACACCGGTTTGGGCATGAATGTGACTGTCTTGCCGTGCTTGCGCGCCGTATTTTTCACGATATACTTGTAGAGCAGCAAATTATCCGCTGTTTTCATCAGCGTGTTGAAGCGGATATCGATTTCAGCCTGCCCGGCGGCGCCCACTTCGTGATGCTGCGCTTCCACAGGAATACCCAGTTCTTCGAGCATCAGCACCATCTCGGTACGCAAGTCCTGGAATGTATCATTCGGGGCGACAGGGAAGTAGCCCTCTTTGACGCGGTTGCGGTGGCCCAGGTTGACGGTTCCATTGCGGCCATGATTCCAGTGCGCTTCTTCCGAGTCTACTTCCGCGTACTGGACGTTGTCGGTGGAATTGAAACGCACATTGTCGAAGATATAGAATTCTGCTTCGGGGCCGAAGTAACTCGTATCAGCGACGCCGCTTGAACGCAAGAAATCTTCTGCTTTGCTGGCGATATAGCGCGGGTCGCGGCTATAGGGCTTCTTTTGCCCTTTCGGGCCGGGGTGAGCGATGTTGCAGATCAGGGACAGTGTTGGCGCTGCGGTGAAGGGGTCCATCACGGCGGTCTCGGCATCGGGGATGACCAGCATGTCGCTTTCATTGATGGTTTGGAAGCCACGAATGCTAGAGCCGTCGAAAGGGACACCTTCAACGAACGTTTCTTCCTTTAACTCATGGAAAGGAACGCTAAAATGCTGCCATGTTCCTGGCAGATCCACAAATTTCAAATCCACCATTTTCGTGCCGTGTTCAATGGCAAATTCGATAACTTCTTCTGGTGTCATACCTCTTGTTCTCCTCCTGCATTTTCGCCGCGCCATTGCTTGATTCGAGGTCGCTCATCGCCCTGAAGCGAAATTTTAGCTAAATTGCACAAACATTAATCAACAACTCCAGCTATCTGCTGGGCTAACTACTTGCTCATATGATACCGCAGTCTCTATCACGATACTATGGGCAGTTTATCAGAAAGATGGTCACATGTTTTTGTGCATATTGCACAAATATAGCGCATCTTTACAAAACTATACCGCATCGGGTATACTATTGTCATAGAAATGAGCAAGTCGTCGCAAGGGACGAGTAAACACTGGCGTAAGACAAGCGAGCTGGGGGCAGTGTGAGCCTGGCGCTTATCGCCGCGTTGAATGCCTCCCTCAGACCTGGAAGCTATGTCTGTCCAGGTCACGATGCGGAATGAACGCTCTCACTGTGCGTAGGGGCCGATTTATCGTCCCTATCCCGGAGCCAATAGTTCTTGCCGGAAGCCCCCGTTATCACAGGGCAGGGCATCGAATGCCGTAGTGGTATTCCGTGCTTATAGAGAGGGGAATGCGCGCAAACTCTGTTATGCGCCGCGTTTCCAATGTGGGTGGCACCGCGAGCCAGCAAGAATGAAAGCAGGCCCGTCCCGACAGTCAAGTCGGGGCGGGCTTTTTGTTTGCCGTTTGTCTGGCACTAGAACGGGAATCAGCGCTTGCGACGAACTGCCAAAAACAACAATCAGTATGGAGGAAAACAACATGACGCATGGCACAATGAAGAATTTGTCCTCGGCGGACATCGTAGAGCAGTACCTTTCGTTCTTCCGGCAACGTAGACATGTCGAGTTGCCCGGCAGTACGGTCATCGAATCGGACAACAGCACTTCGTTCATCATCGCTGGAATGCAGCCTTTGTTGCCGTACCTGCGCGGTCAGGAGACGCCGCCCGCGCCGCGATTGACCGCGCTCCAGCGCTGCCTGCGCACCGATGATGCCGACGCGGTCGGCAGCAATGCTCGCAAGTTGACCTGCTTTTACATGCTCGGCAACTGGTCGGTCGGCGACTATGGCAAGGGCCAAACGATGGCGATGGCGCTAGAACTGCTTGTGGACAATTTTGGCGTGAACAGAGATAGCTTATGGGTCACAACGTTTGCTGGTGATGTCTCGCTCGGTATCTTGCCGGACGAGTACACCATTAGCGAGTGGCAGCGTCTGGGCATTTCGTCTGAGCGCATTGTGCCGCTCGGCGCGGAAGACAACCTGTGGACGATGGGCGGATCGGGCCCGTGTGGTCCTTGCACCGAAATCTACGTTGATCGCGGCGTAGAACTCGGTTGTGGTGAACCAACCTGTAGTCCCGGTTGCGACTGCGATCGCTTTCTCGAAATCTGGAATCTCGTCTTCATCGAATATGAGCAGTTGGCGGACGGCTCGCTGATGAAATTGCCCTTCTTGAGCATCGACACCGGAATGGGCCTGGAACGCATGGCGGCGGTAATGCAGGATGTAAGAACGGTCTTCGATATCGACCTGTTTATGCCGGCGTCAACGCGCCTGGCGGAACTTGCCTCGTCGTCTGGAGTGCAGAATAACCCGGGGCGGGAACGTGCGCGGCGTATGATCGTCGATCACACGCGCGCGGCGCTGTTTGCCATGCTAGCGGGCGTCATGCCGGGCCGCGACGGGCGCAATTCCGTGGTGCGGCGCCTTATTCGCCGCGCGGCGCGGCAGGGCCGCGTGCTGGGCATCGATGAGCCGTTTTTGGGCCAGCTCGTGTCGCCGCTTGCCCAGGCGCATGATAGGCTGCTCACACCTGTTGAACGGCAGCAGATTCCTGCTATGATCGCTCTGTTCGCGGAGGAAGAGGAGCGATTTGCGCACGTCCTCACGGTTGGCTTGCGCGAACTGGCGCAACTCGCGCCGGATGAGAGCGGCGTCGTACCCGGCGAGCGCGTCTTTGAACTGCACGCGGAAAAAGGTTTTCCATCCGATCTGGCGGTGGAGATACTGTCCGAGCGCGGCCTGACAGTAGATTGGGAGAGCTACCGGCGCGCCGAGGAGGCGCATCACGAAGTGAGCCGACGCAGCGCGCGCCGCCATTTTGGCGGAGAATGAGCGCGGTATAAGAGCATGGAGCTATGGCGGAGACAGCCTCCGCCACAGCGTTTTACCGCTGCCTGTCTGACGCGGCCTGTGGCGAGTCCGCCATAATCTGCATCAATTCGATGGCGTTACCGTCGGGATCGGTAATCCAGTATTGCCAGTTGCGGTCCAGTCCCTGCACCGGGTCTCCGGCAATGGCAAGCCCACGGGCTGCCAGTTCGTGCAGGGTAGCCTGCAAGTCATCAACAACCAGGCAAAAGTGGTTGTAACCGACGGAGCGACCCGGCGCAACGTACTCTCCTCGCGCACCAGGGAATAGCTCAATGAATTGATTCGGGGCAATCTGGAGATACACAATCCAGGGAGATGGCTCGCCCTCGCGTTCCAGGCGAAACGCCTCGCGGAAACCGAGTTTCTCGCAATAGAAATCGAGAGCTTTCTCCAGGTCGGTAATACGAAAGGCAATATGTCCAAGTCCTGTAATCACGTCATGGGCTCCTTTCGCCAATATTCTACGTCCTTCAGAAGAAATCCAGTAGGGGCGGTGGCTCTGCCCCGCCCGCGCCGTTGGGGACCACACCTGCGGGCGGGGCAAGCCCACGCCCCTACTCAGATCTCTCGAAGACGTGATCGCATTGCAGGCGCAGCGTCACGCGCTGTTCTTTCGAGAATTTGTTAGTGGCTTGTCGCTTGCCAGATTCTTCACCGCTGTAGCGTATCGCCAGGCGGGCGATGTCACGCTGCGCGATCTCTGGATCGTCGATCATCTCGACTGTGCCGCTGATCGTGATATAGTAATATTCGTCTTCAAAGCAGACGGAGATGCGCGGATCGCGCCGCATATTGCGCTCTTTCAGCCGTCCCACCTTCGTATTCATCACGATGGTATCGCCTTCGAGCAAATACCACATCGTCGTCAATTGCGGTGTGCCGTCTTTGTTGATTGTTGCCAGCACGCCAAAGCGTTTCTCGGCGAGAAACGCGCGCGCCTGTTCAGATAACGCAGTTGCCATAGATGCAAACTCCTTTAACAGAATATCGGGTTACTGGCAGCACGCGAGGCGCTGCCAGCTTTCCATGTGTTCGCCGCTCAACGCCTGAGCTTCGTACAGGTCGTCGAGATCATCAATGATATCGATATCTAAAGATGTTCCGATACTGTGATAGATGGACGTTTTCCGGTTGCGCTGGCGTGCCGCTCGCTGGTAACGCTGGAAGCTGTTCGGCCCGAACAGATATGGTACAGCAAGCGGCGGCTGGACAAGAATCGCGTTCGTGCCTGTTCCCTCACGCGCGGGGGCGAGAACGAGATCGTGTCGCGCGGAAAGCTCAACCATATACTGAATGTCGCTGACGTGCAGCAAGGGCAGATCGGCGGAAATCGTGAGTAGCGCCGGCATATCCGCTAATGCTTTGCTCTCTGCCGCCGCGAGGAGCGCCTCGTTATGTCCGGCTGCTGCTTCGCGCAGGCTATATGCTCCCCATTCGCGCGCGCGCGCCAATACTCGCTCATCGGGGCTGACCACCGCCACGCGCGCGAAGCATCCACTCTCGATCAGCGCGCTCAAAACGTGATGGAGCATATCCAACACGAGATTCTGGCGCTGGCTCAGCGTCAGGTGGTCGGCGAGGCGGCTTTTGGCCTGCACCAGCGATTTGACAGGGATAAGCGCGTTGTACCTGGAGGGTTCTATCATTTTTCTCCGTCCTGTGCTTTGTTGTCTGATAATGACACGAACGAATCCAATGATCCGCCAACGACGATAGTAGAGCCGCCTGGTAGTAAAGGGTTGATGGCCGCTTCCGCAATGGCTTCTCCCATGTCGGTAGCCGAAGGGAGTTGGCCGATAGCTTCGCGCCGTAGTTTCAGCAGACCGGGGGCTGTACGCTCGAGTAATTTTGGAGTGATCGTGCCTTCGATCAAATCGCCGGTGATGACGAGCAAACGAATATGGCGCTGCGCCAGTTCCTCTTGCCGCGCACGCAGCGCTTGCTCGCCAGCATGTTTTGATGCAGCCACCGGAGCATAGGCGGGAAGATTTACGATCTGTCCGTACAGGTGCGCCCAGTGGCTGGTGACAAAGATTATTGTACTGTTTTGTGCCATGATCGGCAGCGCTTTCTCGACAAACGCAACCTGCGCGTCTCGGTTTATGCGCATGGGATAGGAGGAATCCTCCGCGACCAGGTCGCGTTCCAATCCACCTGATGCGTTGAGTACCAGCAGATTGAGGTGATCGGACCAGGCTTTCAAACCAGAGAAAAGCTGATCGACGTCTTCCGCATTTGTGATATCACAAGCTATGGTGGTAGCTCGCATGCCCAGGGTTGTCACTTCTGCGATTACTTCCTCCGCTCGCGCCGCCTTATTACGATAGGTAATCGCCACAGCATATCCGCGCTTTGCCAGGGCAAGCGCGGTAGCAGCGCCGATGCCGCGCGATCCGCCTGTGACGAGCGCGACTGGGCGTTCAATGGTAGCCATAGCCTGTTTCCTTGTTATATTTCAAGACCGGCGGCCTTGAGAACTTGCCGGGCAAGCTCCGCTTTCGCTGCCAGATCACGCATAATCGTATTCGTCGCCACTGCCGGGATGCCCAGGTCTTCGATAGCCGGGATCAGGTGCGCGTCCTGCTCATCGACAACCATCACATCCAGGAAATCGCGGTAGCAGCGCGCCACTCCAACCGCCGAAACGTCGATGCCCAGTCCGCGCATCAGCTTATCGGCTGGCCCTTTGATAGGCGCGCCGCCGACGATGGGACTGACGGCGACGATCATCCCACTTGCTTCATGCAAAACGTCATGTATCCCCGGCACGGCCAGAATACTGCCGATGCTGACAATCGGATTGCTCGGCGCGATCAAGATCGCCTCGGCCTGCTTGAGCGCGTCGAGGACGCCCGGCGCGGCCCGCGCCGTCTCCGCTCCGACAAAAACCACGTCCTGCACGTCATCAGCGGCGCGCCGCTGTACCATGTACTCCTCGAAATGCAGCAGCCCGGCAGGCGTGCGCACATGCGTCGCGACAGGCTGATCGCTCATAGGCAGAAGGCTGATCGCGAGTCTGAAACGCTGGCGCAGATCGTCGGTCACTGCGCTCAGCGTTTTTCCCTGACGCAGCAGGTTGGTGCGATGGATGTGCGTGGCGAGATCGCGGTCGCCGAGCAGAAACCAGTCCTCGTTGCCATAGGCGGTCAATTGCTGCATGGTGTGGTATGTATCGCCGCGAATACCCCAGCCCTGCGCTTCATCGACCACGCCGGCCAGCGTATAGGTGACGATATCCAGGTCGGGCGAGACATGCAGGCCGTAGAACTCGCGATCATCGCCGGTATTGCCGATCACGGTAATACGCTCTTGTGGCACAATCTGTACCAATCCCTGCAAGAAACGAGCGGCGCCGACGCCGCCAGCTAACACAACTATCATAGAAATCCTCTAATAATGTATTGTCGTAAGGGCAATGCTGATGTGGCGGCGCAATGATGATTTTTACCAACCAAAACTGGTCATACTCGAATGTCATCCTGAGCGCAGCGAAGGATCTGATGCGCCGGTCACGGAGATCCTTCGCTGCGCTCAGGATGACATTGCCGATCTGGATCGGTAAAATTCATCATTGCGCTGCCACACCCAGCCAATTACCTCCGCATTTCATATTAATCATAGCG
>DATLSW010000200.1:0-8533 GCA_035533955.1 Ktedonobacteraceae bacterium
GTGCAAAAAAAGGATATATCTATATGACGAAACAGCACCAAAGCGAAGCAAGACAATATATCTCTCGCGCCCGTATTTCATCAGTTACTTCGCTTACTCCTCTCTTGTATTATATGGGGCGCGGTATACTTGGTTCGCGCCAGCAGGCGGTTAAGGCGACGACGGTGGGGCCCCAACCCCAACCGCGTCGCCTTAACCGCCCCCCACACCCAGGACGCCCCACATCCCCACCCCATCTGGTCGGCGCTGGGTGACACCGACCAGCAGACAGCACCGGCCAGCAGAGACGGCGAGAGATAGCCAGCCACCAGCACCACCACCACCCTACGTTCCCGCGCCGTCTCCATTTGCCCCGACCATCGCTTCACGGCAAGCCATTAGGCCGCGAGCCGCACTCGCATACACAACGCCAGCCGCTCCCGATGCCCTTCTGCGGTCTCGATGTACCGCCCTCGATACCCGCCGCTCCGAACCGTCACCCGTTGCCACGCATCGCCTGTCCACACCTCCACGACTTGCCCAACCCGCAGCCGTCGATACCGCCGCCGTTGCCGATCCAGCAAGACATACCCGTCGTTGACCCAACTGATCGTTCGCTCATTACTCTCCATGCGTCGCCCTTTCCCTGCTCTTAGCGCAAAAACACTGGCACACTCCCCGGAGCCACCAGCAGAAACCATAGCACGAACAGCACGACCACCAGCAGCAACCACACCATCTCTCGTTTCATCAGCCTCTCCTTTTCTTCACCACTCGCCATTAGGCCACTTGCCCTCGTCGCTCCGCCGCCAGCCGCTCAATAGCCGCTTGCGGATAGAGCCACCCTGGCTCATCTTTAATGCGTCTGACCACCGGCACTTTCCCCGCTTTCACATAGCGCGCTAAGGTGGCACGCGAACAGCCCAGGCGCGCCGTCGCTTCTTGCCAGGTGTAACAGGCTTGCACCAAACACGCTCGCGCCTCCGCCCGCAGTTCATAGCAACTACCCTCTGGCCTCACTTCCACCGCCAGCAACCGTGCCAGCTTCTGACAGGCCACCCGTTCCAGCGAGCCAACCGTGATCGGATTGCAGCCCAAGCGCCGCGCAATCTCTGGCACGCTATACGGCCCTTCCCCCTCGTCCAGGCCATAGCGCCAGCACAACACCTGCCGTTGCCGATCCGACAAGCCTTGCATCGCCACGCGCAACTGCTCACGCACCACGACTTGCCGCTCCGTGTCTGTGCGCGGCGTCGGCGCATACAGTTCGAGCAGCCGTAACGCCGCTTCATCGGCATCGTCGCCCCAGCGTTCCCAGCGTTCCAAGAGTTCCGGTAAGCTTTTCACCGTTTCCCGCTCGGCCAGAGCCACCGTCTGGCGTACTTCCCGCTCGCTGTGTCCCATCACCGCCGCCACCTCTTCCAGAGACGGCTCGACGTGCGCGGTCGCTTGCAACTGCTGTGTGACCTTGCGCACCTGAGCCAGAGTGCGATGAAAGGACGCCGTGCCTCGAATGAGGTGATCCTGCTCGTGAATGGCATTGATGATGGCACTGCGAACACAGAGCGAAGCCAGTTTCCGAAAGGGCTTGGGATGCTCGCCCAGGCCGCAGCGATCAAAGGCGTTGAGCAAGCCCAGGTTACCCTCCTGGATCAGGTCAAGCAAGACCATGCTGTGACAGAAGTGATGAAAACGTTGCGCAAGATGCACCACCATCGGTTGATAAACCTCGGTGAGCCGAGCGCGAGCATCACGAGCCAGGGACAAGCGCCACTGATCGGGATGGGCGTGTTGCCGTTGAATATTGCCGTGTCCGATGCGATCCAGGTAGCGTTGCTCTTGGGCTATCGTGAGACGAGGAAGGTGAGCAATCTCGCGGAAATACTGGTCTTTTGCCAGCAGCGAGACCGAGCGGTCGTCAGCCGACCGAGAAGAAGCCGCCATCAGGTCATCCTTTCCGTTTGACAAACGAGGCCCATGATCCGATACTGAACGTGGGCCATCAACCCGTTCCAATGGCAAGCCATGAGAGAACCAAACGCCGACGAGAATGCTTCACCATTCCCGCCAGCGTCTCTCATAGCTTGCCATGTGCTTTACCATCGAAGTATCGCACTCCACTCGCAGCAACTTCAGAGCGTGCCACACAAACTCTCGCTTGTAGATCAGAGTCACGCCGCCCCCGAGGAGACCGTTTACCCTCTCTGACCGCCAGTATTTTTCGTCCTAACCGACGCTCGCGCTGGCCCGTCGCTGGCATCACCTCCATTCAAAAAGACTTACTAGAATGTGAAAAACTTAGTAAAAACTTACTATGCTCATATTATAACGATCAAACACGTTGTTGTCAAGTGTTCTTACTAAGAAGAGCTTGATTTTAGTAAGATTGATAGGGTATAATAAGTTTGGTTCAACCGATAACAAACACGCACAGGAAAGGAATTTTTTATGAACCAAACTCTGTCACGCTCAAAACAGTTCATTGACTCTCGCGCAGCGATAGAGATACTAGGGGAAGAAAACGGTGGTAAGTTTTTTTACTATGTCAAGTCAGGGCAAATCGCTAAAGAGCCTGGAAGCCCTAAGCGGAACGCACGCTATGACCTTGCAGATGTTCTCAAGATCAAGGAGATACTTGCCAGCAAAAAGCGCGTAAAGAAGACAACCGAAACTGTTGTTGACTGGATAGGTGTAGACGATGTGCTAACTTCTCTGCAATTGGATTATCGAGTATACGGCTCAGAGGTGTTTCTCGCTGATCTGCCATATTATGCAGAACGAGTTAGGAAAAACCCTCATGTAGCACTTGCAGTCTTCGAGTCACCAAAGCGAGACCGCATTTTAGCATACATTAGCCTTTTGCCACTACCAGAGCAAACCATTCTCGAAATACTGAGAGGAGATAGACACGAAACAGCCATAAGCACCGAAGAAATAGAAACCTATGAACGCAAAGGCGGCTACACTCTGCTTGCTGAGAGCGTTGTAACCGATCCCAACCACGCCGAGCAACTGAATACACTTTTGAGACACCTTACCGATTATTGGTGTGAACAGTATCCAGAGCGATATATCACCAAGATTTATGCACAAGCGGAGAGTAAGCAAGGTGATATCCTTATCCAAAAGCTATTCCTTGCTCCACTGGAAAACCTAGCACCAAACGCATATGCATTGAACTTAATGCGTCCAGGCGCATCACGCTTCATTCGTCACTTTCAGGAATGCATTGAACAGAAGCGAAAAGCACTTGACCCGCAAGAAAACCAGGATGAAGCTGACAGCGTAATTGACAGCAAAGACAGCGAACAACGGGAGACAAACTTAGACAACCATAGACAAAAACACAAAGAGAAAGCCCTTGCCAAGCCGATTGAACAAGGCTAAAGCAAGAGCAAAAACCTGCTAGCGGAGACAAGTTATTTCCGCGTTTTCATAGCAAATCCACTAGCGAATATGGTATCAAGAATTGCCGGGCGCTTCAAAGAGCCAGCGCAGGGCGTTCAGGCGCGAGGGCGGCCTTCTCACGTTGCGCGGGCGGCGCTGGACTTTGTGACGACGCGCCTGTGCAAGCGGCTCCACACCTTTGTTTTGCTCAGCGACATCAAGCAGATCGAGCAACTGGTTGACGCTCTGCGCCACGCCCTCGACCATCAGATAACCCGACGGCTTCACCGCGTCTCCCACGAGATAGAGACCCGGCACGGCCGTCTGCGCCCTGACATCTTCTCCCTGCGCCGCGCGATTGACCGGCCACTCGCCGCGATACGCGCTCATGGTCAGCACGCGGCAATGCTGATCGAAGGCCGCGCCGAACATGGCACGCAGATCGGCCAGCGCCAGCGCCTTCTCCTCCTCGATATCGCGGCTCTGGATCACCTGGTGGCTGATTAAGAGATGTTTGCCCGGCGGAGCCAGCCGGGGATCGCTGTTGGTTGGCTGCACCATGCCAGCGATGCGCCGCGTATCCAGGCAATACATAATCCCCTTGTGCGGGATCAGCGAAACGTCGCTCAGGATATGCACTTTGAGGCCGATAGCTTCCTCCCAGCCATCATTGCGCCCCTCGCCGGGTATACTATGCAACACTTCGGCCTGCGTGACCTGCCGGTTGTCGAGCAGTGCGTTGGTGGCGCGCGGACCGATGTCGCTCACCACTAACGGCGCGCTCAGGAGCGATTCCGCGCGTGCCTGCTTGTCGCGCACGCGCACGCCTGCCACACTGCCATCCTCGGCGAGAATCTGTATGACCTCGGTGTGCAGATAAAGGTCCGCTCCTTGTTCGCGCAAGTGCTGCTCGATGGCATGCGTCAGCATCGCGCAGCCACCTTCGACAATGCCCGGCGCGCCAAAACGCAGCATGTTTTTCGTCGTCTCGATCACTTCCGCCGTCGAGACCTGGCGCAGTTCTAAGCTGAGAGCAAAACGTGAGATGCGCTCGAAGAAAGCAATCAACTGCGGATTACGCGCAACGTTGATATGGCGCGCCAGCCAGCGATCAAAAGGAAGGTCGCGCTCGCCGGTCGGTAAAGGGCGCAGGAACATTAAATAGCCGAGGCGCGCGAACCAGAAAAACTGGCGTGGCCCCAGGAATGCATAGACGCCGAGTAATCCCCGCGCGCGATACTGCTTGCCATGCACATGAAACGAGCCGAAGACATCGGCGTCGAAAAAATGGTAGGGAATGCGCAAACGGCTGAGCATCCGCGCCAGCACACCACTGCTGCCGAAGGGAACCATATGTACCGCGCCGGTACTGACCTGGACGCCCTGAAAGGTCTTCGCGGTGAAACGACCGCCGCAGCGCGGCAAACGTTCGATCACCGCGACGTGTTTTCCCCGTTGGAGCAGTTGGGCTGCGCTTAACAAGCCGCCCAATCCCGCTCCGATTACGATGGCATCAAAGGTTTGTTCGTGCATCATGACGTCCTTGATGTGGCTGAAAACCCCAGAAATGTGGCGGCGCGATGCATTGTGCCGCCACATCATATCCCTGCCACATCGTGTGATTGCCCTACTCGGTGATGAGGCCGCGTAAGAGGCTGTAGCACTCGGCCATGGTGTTCAGCACGTCCTGGTGCATCAGGAAGACTTTGTTCAACTCGCGTGAGCGGCGCGCCAGCTTGGTAACGTACTCGATATCGCGCGGGTTGTTCATAACATCTTCCATCAACTGGCGCAATTCCACCCAGGCCAGCGCTTCGCGCGTGCGCGCCACGTCGGCGATGGTCGTGTTCATCCGCTCAGCCACGTTGCGCACGCCGGAGCGCAGTTGCTTCGTTGTCCTGGCGACTTCTTCCTCGTGTTCGCGCATCCCGTTTTGCGTCGCGCTCAGTTGCTCTTGCAGCGACGTCACCTGTCCATCGAGCGCGGAAAGCGCCGCCACAATGGGAGCGATATCGGGCAAGGTGGGCAACGGGATATTGGTCAGGCGGCTGAAGTTCACATTGCTGTCCGGAGCTTTCGCCGGGGAAAGCGCCGATGACGACGGGTCCACAGCCGGGACGAATGCAGGCGCGCTCGGCATTGACGGAGGGGGTATTACCTCGTCCTCAGGCTCCGGGAGCGGAGTCGCTGGCGGCGCTGCCGGTTCGGGTGCAATTTCGGGCGCGGTCGAGGCGCCATCCCATGACTTCGTGCCAAATTCATCGCTGGTGGCGGAGGTAGCATGTTCGTCTTCGCGCGTGCCATAGGTCAGTTCGGATACAGCGTTCATCGGAACCTGGATGGTGGGTAAGTCCGCGACATCGCTCAGCTCCGGCGCGGCCGTGCTGGATGAACGGAAGGCCAGCTCATACTCGCCGATGCCCACATGATCGCCATCCTGGAGGACGCGCGCATCACTCTTGTCAAGTTGTTGCCCATTGATGAACGTGCCGTTGGAGCTGCCGCCATCACGCAGCACATACGCGCCGTTCTCGTAGCGCACGACAGCATGGCGGCGGGACGTCAATTTATCTTTTGAAAGCACGATATGGCTATTCGCGCCGCGGCCAATGATGGTCTCCGTCCTATCCAACATATATTCCTGGACATTTTCACCGTTGTCAGAGCGCAGAATGAATTTGGCGGGATTCTCTATACCCGATGGGACAGTGATTGCCCTACCTTCACCGCGCACCGTTGCATCCAGACCACCTTGCGCGGAGCCGCCATTGGGTTCAGCCCACGTCGGCGCAACCGGAGCCGCCGGGGCAGCCGCGACAGTCGCCTCGCTATAGATAGGAGAGAAAGGAGCCGCGGGGGGCATCCAATCGTTCTGGGCCGGGACAGTCGATTCAAGCGGAGCCGCCTGGGCGGGCGCGGCCGCGCCGCCGAGGCGATGACCACAGCTTAAACAAAAGTTATCTCCTGGTCGCGTTTCTGCTCCGCAATAGGGACACGTACTCATAATGCATTCCTACCTTTCACATGTATTCAAACCAAAACGGCAAGCCCGTGTTTCATTTCCGACCGGGACGCATTGACCTTGCAGCCGTTGCTATTATACCACTTTCAATTCCCAAGCGGGCGCACGGACTTTCAGCCCACGTCCCTTACGACGCGGGCAGCCAATCAACGTTGGGCTGCAACTGGTTATAAAACTGCGTGAGTAAAGCTATACCCTCCTGCCCAGAAAAAACGACATTGGTGGTCCCTTTGACGCCACTACATACCTGATAGGGCTGCGCCGTCGCCGTCGCCGTCGCCTTTGCGCCCGGCGTCACCGTCGCGGCAAGCGTGGCCGATGGCGCCGCTCCGCTATTCGGAGTACATTGGAACGCCAGGCTATTCGAGCCTTGCGGAGCTTCCGATAAGCTCAACGCGGTATGATTGGGCAACAGGTAGCCAATGGTAAAGCTGCCGCCAAAGATAGGATCATGCACCGTTCCCGAAACACTGACCAGACAGGTCCCGTTAGATAAATGCGTGGGTAAGTAGACGGTAAAGCCCAGCAGCGGCTGCACCTGCGACCAGTCCGTCAGAGTCGTCGGGCTGGGCGTACTCTTCGGCGTCGCGGTCGCGACTGGCGTGGCGCTCCTGGTGGCCGTAGCGGTCGCCGTTGTTGCGGCGCCGGGCGTGGTCGTCGGCGTGCCGCTGCCTGGAGTCGCTGCCACAGGATGTTCATCACGGAACACGACAAATGGCTGCGTGCACCACTTCAGTTTTGCCAGCGCCACCACCGACGGGGTCGCCGTTACCGACGCGCCCGCTCCGCTGCTAAAAGGATTGGAACACGCGGTGAATAGCACGCTTACCAGCAGGATACCAACCGCCGCATACCCGCCCAGCCGCCAGCGCACAAGCAAAGACCCGTAATATGAGACCGACATGCATAACTCCTTCAGAATAATTGCGCCTATTGATCGTTCATAATATTTGCCAGATTCCTGGAGCATAAAAAATCCTTCTGCGTAATATATCGTATGAGCGCCGGGAAAAGTATGCAATTGGTCACACTCTAGCAGAAATTGGTAAGAAGCTTCAACCAGTAGCTACAATAGATTTCCCCTGGGCATCGGCGGCCAGGGGAAATCTATTGTAGCTACTGACTTTACTCTGCTATCGCATTTAAGACAATGGGAAATAACTATCACGGCGGAGGAGGTGGGATTCGAACCCACGAGGGCAGTTAACCCTACACGATTTCCAGTCGTGCTCACTAGGCCACTATGAGACTCCTCCACGAGGCAAAGCGGAGAGAGTGGGATTCGAACCCACGAGGGCAGTTAACCCTACCGCTTTTCGAGAGCGGCTCTATCGACCACTCAGACATCTCTCCGCCGTGAGTATAGCATACCTCTTCAGAGTTGACAAGCATTTTTACGCTCCAATTTCGCCATGTTCCAGTAACCACCGCGCGAACTCCATCCGGTAGTCACTCGCCAGGCGCTCGCGCATCTCACTGCCTTCATAGAGGTGTTCGCGCACATCCGCCAGGCGCACCGACTCTTCCCAGGTAAATCCCATATCCAGCAGATAGTCCAGCATGATCTGTTCTTGCGCCACGCCAGTGATGGCCTGTTTCTGCTCCGCGCGCTCCACGGACGACTCGTGATAGTCTGCAAAGCCGCCAGAGAATGGTGTATTCATGTTCATGGTGCCTTCCTTCCTCAAGTTTCAAGAGAAAAACGGCCTGAGCTTCTCTTCTCACTACAGGTTTTTCATCTATAGCCTTCTATCGGTTTCGCGCTGAGAAAGCAGAGGGAAAGCGCCTCCATATCACTTTTTTGGGACTTCTGGCGTCTCAGACGCCGACTTCTGCCCATATCACCGCACGTCTGGTTCCGCTACACTGTTGACAGGAAGCAAGCAGCGAATGGGGAGTGTCAGGGAAAGCAGAAGCTTCGAAGTATCGCCGAAAGGAGAAACGGATTTGGCTACCTCTACTAACATTGATCAACTCTGGGCAGACTATGCGATGAACAGGCGCCCCGAATTACGAGACGAACTGATCAGCGAATACGCCCCGCTGGTTCGCTTCACTGTGAACCGATTGGGCATCCCCCAGACCAGCCTGTTGGAGTCGGAAGACCTCTACAGCTATGGCATGATCGGGCTGATCAATGCCATT
>DATLSW010000201.1:0-3234 GCA_035533955.1 Ktedonobacteraceae bacterium
ACAGCGCGCGCACGACCAGCGTATCCAGAATCGATTTGTTCCCAGGGGCGGAGCGCCATCCTCTGCTGCCTCCGCGTCCGCTACCTGTATGGAAGTAGGACTTCCGCACCATGGGCAGGGTCGCTCACCCTGTTGGAGTCCCAGCAATACCAGTTCTGAAAAACCTTGCATGGTACGTTTCCAGGCAGGTCGGAATGATCGCAGCCTGCCCAATGTCACCATGCCCATGCTGTGAACGGTATCCAGGCCATAACGTTGCGAACAGTTGGGACAGCGTAGATGCAGATTGACGTTTCCCCCAGGCTCAGTCTCGACAAAACTGCCCTGAAGATGGCAGCGGCCACAGTATGAACACCACAGGCGCGTTTCAATCCATTTGCCATCGTCTTCCCGTTCCGCTACCAGGTCGAAGGCTGCTGCCTCCTCATAGAGTGGGCCACTCAAAACCTGGCGCAGGTGGCGGCGCGCGCGGTGCAGCCGCGTTTGCAAAGCGCCGACGGCTATTCCCAGCCTCGCTGCTACCTCGCTATGAGACAACTCCAGCAGGTAGCACATCTCAACCACCTGCCGTGTCTCTTGAGGCAACATGCTAAGCGCGTGATCAAGCAGCAAAGCCAGTTCCTGACGGCTGAGTGCGGCGAGCGGGTCAGGCGCAGCGGGATCAGGAAGGTCGGAAATTGGCGATGTCCCCTCTTCATGAGATGTGGATTCAGCGTCCTGACAAGACAAGGGCAATGGCACGTTGCGGATCAAATCGGTTTGCATGCTGCGAGCATAGCGGCGACAGACATTGCGACAAATTTCATCGATCCAGAGCTGGAAGCCTGCCGGGGAGGTGAGACGATCCAGGTGGCTCCAGGCTTCGAGGAGGGTTTGCTGCACCACGTCGTCGATGGCGCCGTTGTCTACGCCGCGCGCCCGCGCGATACGAGCAAGGCGTTGCAGTATTGTTGTCAGCGTGCCATTTTGATCAGTGAGCAGCGCCAATCTGAGTCGCTGGTGTTCGCCGGGCAGCCGCTGTTGTTCCAGGCCCTCAATGGTCTCTTGCATCGCGATCATCCTTTCTTTTCATCTCCTATCTTATCACTTTCGACTCCTTTCCCTTACACAATTTTTTAGATTTCCGTGAGAATAAGGCGCGGCAACTTTTGGGCAAAAATGATGTAAGGAATGAGCCGCTTCAGTGATGAGAGAGCAGTGGGCGATGAAAACGCGAAAATGAGTTATCGCCACTTGAAGGAACAAAGGATGTTTCAAAGAATGGAGGAAAATGTATTATGGAATGTTTGTTTTGTCAAATTCAGCAAGGATTGGTCCCAGTCGTTGGGGGAGCCGTCTACGAAGATGAACTTGTCTATGCTGCGCATTACTCTTACGGGGGGCTGCCGGAGTATCTGGGCCATCTTGTGGTGCAGACTAGAAGACACGAGCCGACCTTCGCTGATCTCTCGGACTGCGAGGCGCGTTCTGTCGGCCTGCTTATTACGCGGCTCGCGCGGGCGCTCAAGGAGTGCGTCGGGGCCGAACGCAGCTATGTTGTCTTTTTCGGAGAAACTGTTCCTCACCTGCATGTCCTCATTACTGCCCGTTATCCGAATACGCCGCCGGAATACTGGCGTTCGCATATCGGTGCGTGGCCTGACGCTCCCAAAGGCGGTGCCGAAGAGATCGCTGCCCTGTGTGATCGACTGCGTGAGTTTCTAGCGCAACCGGCTTAGATCGTAACATGCGAACCCTGACCGCTATAATGAAAGGACATTGCTATTATGAGCAATTCATCGATGAAACCGAGAATCCTGGATCTGCTCCATTTCGCTCGCCAACAGGAGCAACAGCTTGTTGACAGGCTCAGCAATGCTGAGCGCGAGGCAGTAGGGACGCCGGACGCCTGGGCTGCCAAAGATTTCCTGGTCAATATCATGCTCTGGAAACAGTTGCAGACGCAGAAGCTGGCAATGGCGGTGCATGGCGAGACGCCTCCCATCTGGCGAGATATGGAATTAATCCATCGACTCAACAACGAGGCATTCACGCGCTATCAGAATGACAGTTTTCAGGAAGTACAGGAGGAGGCGAGGCGCATCTTCGATACGTTCATCGCGCAAGTTGAGAGCATGAGCGAGGAGGAGTTGGGAGACGCTGATCGCTATGATTGGCAAGAAGGCGAACCGCTCTGGCAAGAGACACTGGGCAATGGACTCTGGCATCCATGCAGCCAGATGACGAATTGCTATCTCAAGCGTGGTGACAAGCCGTCCGCACTTCGACTGCAAGAAGCGTTGCTCGTAGTTGTGCGCCATGCTGAACTGCCATCTGAAACGCTCGGTGTAGCCATATATAACCAGGCTTGTTTTTATGCCGTGAATGGCTGGCCTGAGAAGGCGCTCCTGCTCCTGCCGGAGGCGCTGCGGCTCAGGCCCACGCTCATCGAATGGTCGAAACATGACTCCGATCTGGACGTGGTGCGCGCTGATCCTGCCTTTGAGGCAATCTACCGGAACCCGATGCTGGCGGCCAACGCGCCGGTAAGCAGTCTGATCGACCCGCGAGAGTTATACGCCAGCCGTGACGCGGGACAATTGTCTACGATCGTCGATGTTCGTGGCCCCGGCGAGTACGCCGCTGGTCACGTCCAGGGTGCTGTGAATATCCCAATGGGGCAACTTCCCAGGAAGCTCAAACAGATTCCGCGCGATCGGCCTGTCGTGACATATTGCAACATGCATCATCGCGGCGAATCGCGCGGTGAGCGCGCCGCGTTATTGCTGCGCGAGCAGGGCTACCAGGTGCGCACCATTGATGGGGGATATCCAGCGTGGCTGGAGGCCGGCTTGCCGGTGGAAGAGGCATCCTAAAGGTAGAGAAGGTTGGAAAATGCTGGGGAAACACATGTGCCTATGTGTGTTTCCCCAATCATTGTGTAATGCGACGTGAAACGGCTCTACGGGCCACGCCAGCTAAACGGATTTTACCGGAACCGCTATGAGTCAGAGAATCGAAGTTTTATTCGTCATTCAACAAATGCCCTCAGTATTTCCTGACGAAAGACAACTGGTCTTCATGAGCAATTATAATGACCCAGGTGTGACGAAACAGAAGCCGACTGTGATTAGGATGTAAGCGAACGAGGGTAGTATTCCTCATAGGGAAACGGGTCAGGATGTTTCCCGACAAACTGTGAGATATCTCCCATCATTTTGTGTTAGCCGGTTGTTTGCTGCGCGCCAGCAGCAG
>DATLSW010000202.1:0-15783 GCA_035533955.1 Ktedonobacteraceae bacterium
GGCCAAAGACGAGTCGATTGGCGCGAAGATGATCAACGCCAGGGCGGAGACGCTCGCTGAGAAGCCGAGCTTCAAGCGCCTGCTGCGCTCACGGCGCTGCCTGATCGTCGCCGACGGCTTTTACGAGTGGAAGAAAGAATATGGCGGCAAAACGCCCATGTACATCACGATGAAGGACGGCCAGCCCTTTGCTTTCGCCGGGCTGTGGGATAGCTGGCAGGGCCAGGATGGCAAGCCAGTCCGCACCTGCACCATCGTCACGACGACGCCCAACGATCTCGTCACTTCGATTCACGACCGGATGCCCGCCATCCTCCTGCCTTCGGCGCGTGATACGTGGCTCGATACGTCCATCCAGGACGACCAGGCGCTGCTGCCTCTGCTCGCGCCCTACCCCGCCGACCGCATGACCGCCCGTCAGGTCTCGCGCCAGGTCAACAGCCCGCGCGTCGAAGGGCCGGAGCTGCTCGCGTAACACCTATCCGATTGAGCGCGTCCTACTGTTTTTTGGCTTCCGCGGTCGGTGCGGAGCGCGCGGGGTCGTCGTGCGGGATGGGGCGCGTAATCTCCGGCCCCGTCGTGCGGCCAGGGATGAAGAGGCGGATATGCAGGACGCGCTCGCGGCGGCGTTCCTCCTCAAGGTTGCGCAGGCGGGCTTTCAGCAAATCCTGCAAAGAAATCATGCCCATCAGCTTTTCGGGATGCTTACGCTCAACTACCGGCATGCGCGTGAAGCCGGTCTCCGTCATGCGGTTCACCACCACGCGCAGCGGCTCATCAGAATACGCGACAACCGGGTTGCGCTTGACGATATCCCGCAAAGTCCGTCCAGCATCGGTCGGCCCGTTTCCATTCTCACCGAGGGGCAACTCCTGGATCAACTGTTGCAGGTCAGAGCGCGTCACGACGCCGCTGAAATGATCGAGCAGGTCGATAACTGGAAAGAGTGCCTGTCCTCTTGGGCCTCGGCCACTATGCAGCGAGCGCGCCAGTTCTTTCGTCGGGATAGTGGACGGAAAGGCAATGATGTCAGTACACATCGCTTCACTTACCAGCATCCGCCCGAGCGGGTCTACGATCAGCTCATTGCTGATATGGTAGCCTCGGCGGCTGACTTTTTCGGTCAGGATCGAGCGATTCAGCGAAAGGACTGTCACCATATGGGCGACGCTCACGGCGATAATGAGCGGGATGATGGCGTTCACATCATGGGTGAGTTCAAAAGCGAAGATGATGCCCGTCAGCGGCGCGCGCATGGCGCCGCCCAGCACGGCGGCCATGCTGATGAGCGGCCAGAAGCCCGGCCCGGCATTGGGCAGGAACAGCCCTTCCAGACCACCCAGCGCGCCGCCCATCAGCAGCAGCGGAGCCAGGATGCCGCCCGAAGTGCCGGACCCCAGCGAGATCACCCAGATGATTGACTTGACGACTAAGAAGCCCAGGATCACCTGG
Organism: Ktedonobacteraceae bacterium; assembly: GCA_035533955.1. Classification (GTDB taxonomy): domain Bacteria; phylum Chloroflexota; class Ktedonobacteria; order Ktedonobacterales; family Ktedonobacteraceae; genus CADDZH01. The sequence goes on from DATLSW010000202.1 coordinate 1,453, forward strand.
ATCGTGATGTTGCCGCGCAGCATAGAAGCGATCGAACTGTAGCCGACGCCGAGGGCCTCCGGGTAGATCAGGCCGCCGATACCGATGAAGACGCCGCCGATGGCCGGCCACCACATCCAGTGGATCGGCAGCTTGCTGAAAGTATCCTCGACCACGTAGACCGATCGCGAAAGGATAATCGCCAGGCCGCCGCCGAGCAGGCCGACCAGGATGCACGCCGCGTATCCCACGACACCGAGCGCGGCGGCGTGCGGCGGCGTAGGGAAGATCGGCGGCGGCGCAATGATATAGTAGCGTACTGCCGCCGCCGTCACGCTGCCCGCGATCACCGGCAGCAGGCTGCGCGGCTTCCACTCGAACAACAGCACTTCGACGGCCAGCATCACCGCCGCGAGGGGCGATCCGAAGGTGGCGGACATGCCGCCCGCCGCGCCCGCCACCAGCAGCGTCTTGCGTTCAACACTGGTGAGGTGGAAATACTGGGCAATCATCGAGCCGAACGCGCCGCCGGTGACAATGATCGGCCCTTCCGCGCCGAACGGTCCGCCGGAGCCAATGGAAATGGCGGAGGAAACCAGCTTCAAGATCGACACTTTCGGTTCGATTTTACTGCCGTTAATGAGTATAGCCTCGATAGCCTCCGGAATGCCATGCCCGCGAATACGCTTCGAGCCGTAGCGCGCCATCATACCTACGATAATGCCGCCGCCCACCGGCACCAGAAGCTCCAGTAAACCCAGCGGGTTGCCCGCCGGGGAAACCAGCGCGAAACTCCAACGCTGGAAGAAAAAGAGATTGGTAAAAAGTCCGATGCCTCTTAGCAGAAGCAAGGCGATAAAGGCGCTGGCCGCGCCAATAACCACCGCGAGGGCGGTGATAAAGATCACGCGCGGCGTCGTCGTAAAATCTCCCAGGCGACCCGCCTGCTCATCCTGCTCTGGCCGGTTGATCGCCTCGACGATGCGTAACCAGATGCCTCCACGCCCCTTTCCCTTCAAGTGAATAGCCGCATCCCCGCTTTTACCGTCTCCTGCCATGATGGTATGCTCCCTGTGTTTCCGGTGAAATAATATATCGTAATACGATATTAAATTATAGACACAAAAAAGCCGCCTGTCAAATCTTAAAGACAAGCGGCCGCGGCCTGAACAGGTAGTGATGTTTCTCACATCCAGTGGATGTGAGAAACATCATCGCGGGCGGGTCAGAGCCACCACCCCTACTTTCTCTTGTTGCCCATATCGCGCTCAGCGTGGTGGACGTCCTTGACTCGTTCGAGGCGGACTATCAGGCGCTGCAACTGTTCCAGGCTCTCAATCTCCAGCATGACACTGATGGTGGCAAGCTGGCGCGAACTGCTGACGTTGGTGCTGACCGAAGTCATATTGACGCCCAACTCGGAAACGACGGCGGCAATGTCGTGAATGAGGCCGGGGCGGTCGCGCGCAGTCATGATGACGGGCGCGAGGTAACGCTGCTGCCCCATACTGACCCAGCTCACGGATACCAGCCGCTCCCGCTCCCGCTGGCGATAGCGCTCGATGTTGCGGCAGTCGGCGCGGTGAACAATCGCGCCCTTGCCGCGGCTGATGAAGCCGACGATCTCGTCGCCGGGCAGCGGGCAACAGCAGTTCGCCAGGCGCGTCAGCAAGCCGCTCTCGCCAGCAACCTGTAAGTGAGCAGGCGCATCCTGTTTGGGAGTGGCGAGAGGCTGTGGTGCATCTTCCGCCTTTGTCTCGCGTCCCTCGCGCAATTGCGGCCATCGTTCCACTAGTTTCACGGCAACGCCATGCTGGCGGATATCATCGCAGCCGATGGCGGCCAGCACGTCTTCGTAGCGGCCTGATTTATCGCGCCCATTGTCCGCGTATTCTTCTTCCAGCCAGCGTTGCATATCCTCGCTCAGCGCCTCGACGCCACGCACCACACCTAGCGCCTTGAGTTCGCGATCCAGGCGTTCGCGCCCAATCTGGATGTTGATGTCGCGTTCGTGCGCCTTGAGGTAGCGGCGAATCTTGCTGCGGGCCGCGGCGGTATGCGCAAAATTGAGCCAGTCGCGCGTCGGGTGCGCCGTGCGGTTCGTCACGATCTCCACGATCTCGCCGCTTTTCAGTTCGTAGTCGAGCGGCACCATGCGCGTGATCAGCCGCCCGCTCGCGCCGGAACCGCCCTCGGAAATGATGCGCGCCCCGGCGCACTTATCGCCCAACTTCGTGTGGATGCGATAGGCGAAATCGAGCGGCGTGGAACCAACGGGCAGGTCTTTGACCTCGCCCTTCGGCGTAAAGATGAAGATCTGCTCCTCGAACATGTCGCCCTTCACCGCCTCCACAAATTCAGCGTCGCTCGCGCTGGATGCGCGCAGTTCGCGCTGCCACTCGGCCAGTTGGCGCAGCCAGGTCAACAATTCTTTCGCCGAAGCGGAGGCGCGGTCGCCCACGTCCTTGTAATGCCAGTGCATGGCGACGCCAAATTCCGCCATCTCGTGCATGGCGAACGTGCGAATTTGTATCTCCACGAGCTGATCATCCAGGCAGAAGATCGTGGTGTGTAGCGCCTGGTAGCCGTTGGGCTTGGGGTTGGCGATGAAATCCTTGATGCGGCCCTCTTTGGGCTTCCACAGGCTATGCACATGCCCCAGCGCCACATAGCAATCTTGCGTCGTATCGACCAGGATACGGAACGCCACCAGATCATGTACCTGGCTCATGGCAAGCGCCGATTGCAGGCTCTCCAGGCTGCCGTCATCCCCGTTGATCTCCTGCGCGCTGCGCTGTAGCTTCTTATAAAAGCTATAGAGGTGCTTGACGCGCCCGGATACTTCCGCCTTGAGGCCAATCGACATCATTTCGCGCCGTAAAATATCGCAGACGCGGCTGACATAGGAACCCCACTGCTTGCTCTCCATCTCGACCTGAGAGCGCATCCAGGCACAGCGATCAGGCTCCAGAACTTCAAAAGCCAGGTCCTCGAGTTCGCTTTCGACGCGCGACATGCCGAGGCGTCCGGCCAGAGGGGCGTAGATTTCGCGCGTTTCCTGGGCCATTGCCAGCATCTCCTGCTGATCGGCAGGATCGGGATCGGCACGCCGCCGGTGTTCCACAACGAGCCGCATGGCGTGCAGGCGATAGGCCAGTTTCAGTAAAACAACGCGCGGATCTTCGGCCATACCGATGAACATCTTGCGCACGGTTTCCGCTTGCTGGCGCTGCAATGCCTCGCGCACGCGCCGCTTTTTCTGATCGCGCGTGCCATCAGCGTCGCCGGATGCCCTCAGTTGCATCCCGGCCTGTTTCTTGCGTTCCAGAATGTTGAGTTTCAGCATGCTTTCGACAATGCGGCTCACCACTGTGCCAAGTTCATTCTCGACGCGCTCCAGCGGCAGCAATTCGGCATCCACCGCCTCGAACACGACCCCAGCCGCCACGCCGACCGCGTCGATGCGCGTCTCCGCCAGGATCGTCGCCACGGCCAGCGCGTGCTGCAATGGGGGCAATTGACGCAAGCATTGCAGCGTGGCCTGGCTATGCTCGCGCGCCGCCGCACTGGTCTCTTGCGCCAGTTGGATCGCCCTGGCTACCTGCTCAACCTCCGCCTCAGTCATATAGTGACGAATGATCTGGAGCAGGCGCCGCGCGGCTTTCTGCGCGTTATCGTGTATTGTTATCTGTTCATCTACAGGCATGTCTATCATTATCGTTTTCGCTTGATCTTGTTCCCAACAGTAGGGGCGAGGGCTTCTGCCCCGCCCGCTGCCGTCTTCATTGACGAGTACAATAAATTGCGCCGCTACACCACATGCGCAGCAGTAGGGGCTGCGACTTGTCCCCGCCCGCCACACCAATTATACGTTGATCGCTCAATTTATGTGACGATTTGAGGCAGAAGTACTCTTCAAGGGAGTGCGCCCCACACTGATCACGTTGCGCACCTGTTGCAGGCGCTTACTGATGCGGTCGAGCATGTCGAGTGAATCGATCTCCAACGTCGCGCTGATCACAGCTTTGTGCGACGCGGCATTAGAGCTGGATGCCACCGCGGTCATGTTGATGTCGGCGTCAGAGACCACCGCGGCCACATCGCGCAAGAGGCCAGCGCGGTCGCGCGCGATGATCGTAATTGGAGCCAGATACCGCTGCGGCTCGATCTGGAGCCAGTTGACCTCAACCGCGCGCTCCTGCGCGCGCGCGCGCGCGCGGCGCAGCATCCGGCAATCGCGCCGGTGTACAAAGACGCCTTTGCCCGGCTGCATCACGCCGACGATGGCGTCTCCGGGAAGAGGATAACAGCAGTGAGCCAGCCTGACAAGGCCATACCCAAGCTGTAAGAGCTGCGGCTTATCACCGCCCAGCGCGGCCATCCCGTGGGTTCCCGATTCATCCTGGAACTCCGGGGTCGCACCTGTGACCTCTCCCCCGTCCGGGGGACGCAGCCCATCCGGGGGACGCAGCCCGTCCGGGGGACGCAGCCCGTCCGGGGGACGGGTAATACTAATGGCTGCATCCTCATCGAACATGTTCGTCGTGAGTTCTTCTTGTCGCTCAATACAGCCCGTCCGGGGGGACGCAGCCCGTCCGGGGGACGGGTTATAGAGCAAGAGCAGCGACGTTTCACCGCGCTGCTGGAGCCGGGGCAGCAGATACTCAACCACCGCCTCGGCTGAAACATCCGCGCGTCCCAGCGCACAATACACATCATCAAGTAGGGGCGTGGACTTGCCCCGCCCTTTCAGCGCAGCGAACGCGGCGAAATCTTCGCCCTGGAGAACCTCAATACCGCGCGTCCCAGCCGCTTTGAGCGCCAGATCGAGGCGCTCGCGCCCCAATTGCACATTGATCTCGCGCTCATAGGTTTTGAGATAGCGGCGAATCTTGGCGCGTGCCGTCGTCGTGCGCGCAAACGCCAGCCAGTCGCGGGTCGGATGCGCGCTATTCGTCGTCAGAATATCCACGATCTCGCCGCCCTGCAACTCGTAATCCAGGGGAACAAACCGCGTCACCAGCCGCCCGCTATCCACCAGGTTGGTGACAATACGCGCGCCGCTACAGTGATCGCCGATATCAGTATGGATACGATACGCCATATCAAGCGGCGTCGAACCTCTGGGCAGATCCTTCACCTCGCCCTTGGGCGTAAAGACAAAGATCTGCTCCTCAAAGATATCGCCTTTCACCGCCTCCACAAACTCGTCTGCATCCCGCGGCAACTCGCGCTGCCAGTCACGCAACTGCTCAATCCAGGCCATCATTTCCTGGTACGAGAGGCGCGAGCCGCCTCGCTCTTTGAGATACCAATAGCTAGCGATGCCATAATCCGCCGTGCGCTGCATGTCGCGAGTGCGAATTTGTATCTCGGCGAGGCGGTTTTCCAGGCAAAAGACGGTGGTATGCAGTGACTGATAGCCGTTCAATTTCGGCGTCGCCACAAAATCTTTGATGCGCCCATCTTTCGGTCGCCAGAGGGCGTGGATATGTCCGAGCGCGAGATAACAGTCCTGCACATCATCCACCAGGATACGGAAAGAGATCAGGTCATGCAACTGGCTCAGATCGCCGCCGCTTTCTTGCAACTTACGCTGAATGCTCGCCAGGTGCTTCTGCCAGGCTAAGACTTCGGCGTGGATACCGGCGCGTTCCATCTCTGCGCGCAGGATGTCACACACTTCATCGACATACGGCTGGCGGCGGCGCAGTTCGTCGGCGACCTCGCGGGCCAGCTGCGCGTAATGCTCCGGCTCCAGGTATGAGAGAGCCAGGTCTTCCAGTTCCGCCTGCACCAGCGCCATGCCCAGGCGGCGGGCCAGAGGCGCGTAGATCTCGCTGGTTTCGCGCGCCTTGCTTTCCTGCTGCGCCGGGTTCATCACGCCGAGCGTGCGCATATTGTGCAGGCGGTCGGCCAGTTTCAACACGACGACGCGCGGATCTTCCGCCATCGCCAGCAGCATTTTGCGCACCGTCTCCGAACGCTGCCGCCGCTTCAATTCGCGCGCCTGCTGCACGCGCTGCTCTTCATTGATGACGGCGTCTGCGCCTTCGGAAGATGCCGCGGGTACGAGCGCGTTGAACTTCGTTACACCATCTACAATATTCGCCACGGACGTGCCGAACTGGTCGCGGATATCTTCCACGGAATAGCCCGTATCTTCAACTACATCGTGCAGTAGAGCTGCCGCGATACCATCAGCATCAATACGCATATCGGCCAGCAGCAGCGCCACCTCTAAGGGGTGCTGGATGTACGGTTCGCCCGAACGGCGCGCCACACCTTCATGCGCCAGCTTCGCCAGCTCATAGGCGCGCTCGATCCGCCCCAAATCCTGCGGAGCCAGGTAAGCCGCTGTCTCCGCCAGCAAATCTTGTAGGGTATTATTCGCTTGTGGGCTTGCCAGAGATTTTTCTGGTTCAATCGTCATCATGTACTGTCCTCTATGCCTGGGCGCGCTCAATCCGGCCCCTACAGCAATGCTCTCTCACATAGATATAAACAATAATACGCGATCCTTTTGTTCCGGGCAATGTTCGCGTGGAGTGATCTGGCCGTATCATCATCGGGCCACAGCGCGTACAATGTTATATATCTATTATAGGATGAGACGTACAAAGAGCAAAAAAAGTCAAATTGTAGGGAAGTGCAGCCTCTCTGCACCCCACGCGGGGCGTGCAGCCTCTCTGGGAGAGAGGTAATAATGAGAGGAAATATGCCCCGCCCCAAGAAGGTGTTCCAGCGTTCCCAGCAGAGTTTCGGGGTCGCAGGGCTTGGTGAGGTAGGCATGCGCGCCCAATTCTTTGGCGCGCGCCTGGTGCTTTTCGGTGAAGCGCGAGGTCAGCATCACAATTTTAACGCTCGCCAGTTCGGGATACGAATGCATTCGGCTCAGCACGTCATAGCCGTTCAAATTCGGCATCTCGACATCGAGGATCAGCGCGTCCGGCACATGCAACTGCAAGAGTTCCAGCGCCTGAATGCCGTCGCGCGCGTCGAACACTTGATAGTTCGCATGCATGAGCGATTGATGCAGCGATTGTCGTATCGAGACGGAGTCATCAGCCACTATCGCGGTGCGCGGGCGCGGCTGCGCCTGCACGGGCAGCGAGCAAAGCGAGTCGCCTATCCTGTCCGTAGGGGCAGGCAGCCTCTCTGCATCCCACGCGGGGCGTGCAGCCCCTTCGGGGGACGCAACCCCTTCGGGGAACGGGTAATAATAATGAGAGGGAATATGCCCCGCCCTGCTCTGACTCCGCCCATCGTACCGCCGCAGCAATCCCAAGAGATCAAGCAGCAGCAGCACGTTATTCGCGCCATCAATGGCCGCACCAGCGATGCCAGGACGCTGCAAGTGCGGAGGCAAGGGCTTGACAATCAACGCCGCATCTCCAACCACCTCATCAACCTGGATGCGCGGACGTTGGGCAGGGCTTCTGTCTCCGCCCGCAGGCGCTTCCTCTTCCTGCTCATCGGAGGCCAGCGTCAGATAGATCGCCGGGCGCGATGAGCGCTCTCTCCCAGAGAGACTGTCGGCTTCCAGGGACAGACCCAATAACTCGCGCAGCGCGACCAGCGGCGCGACGGTCTCCTCCTCCTCCACGGCCAGTGCTGCGCGCTCTATTTGCGAGAGCGGAACCGCGAAGCTATGACCACGCTCGCGCAAGATGACGGCGTGGACAGTGCCGCTTGAGCGCGGCAGGCGCAGGTGATAATTAATGCCGCCCAGGGCATTGCGCCGGGGCTCGATCTCGCCACCGAGAGCGCGGATGCCGCTCGCCACTTCCTCGAAAGCGCCACCCGCGACATCCATCGAAAATCCGACTTCGATCGAGACGGCGCTGCCGACCGCGCGCACATGCAGCCACATGCGCGAGGACTCCGCAGTTGCATTGGATGGCAACGGTACATAGGTGGCAAGGCTGACGCGGATTAACTGGAGCAGAATAGGCGCCAACTGATCCACCATCTCCTGATCAATCTCGGTCGTCTCGCCCGTCACCTCGCACTGGATGGGAGCAATCTGGTTGCGATTCTCGCGCGCCACTTCTTGTTCGATGCGTTTAAGCAGCATATCGAGCGGCGTCAGGCTCAGCAGCAGGGAGTCATTGCGTACCAGCGTCACCTGCGCCGCTTGTTCGCGCAGCAGGCGCGTCAATTGCGCGAAAGCCATACGCAGTTGCGATGCGGCAATGGAGACATCAGCGATAGCCTCGCTCAGGGAAAGCGCCAGCACGCTCTCCTCTTTGAAGCGATCCATCTCAAGTTCGTCCCAATCTGTAGGGGCCAGATTGAGCGCGCCTATCTCGCGCGCCTGGAACAAAGCGCGGCGCGGCACGAGGCGACCGGTGCGCCGGGTCGCTTCGCCGAGAATGCGCTCAACCAGCGTTGACGTGGAATGTTCAGCATCGTCTTCCTGCCCGGCATCCCGTCCCTTGAGCGTTAAATGATTGGTGAGGCGAATTTCGAGGCGATGCAGGCGCTCTTCGGCGGCATGCAATTCCTGGAACGCGCTCTCGACTTCCCCCTGAGCCTGTACGAGAGCCGTTTCCAGCGCCGTCAATTGTTCCGTGTGTTCGAGCAGTTTGTCAACGCGCTGGACATCGGCGCGCACAAAAGGCGCGGGTGCAAAGGGTTGGCCCGTAGGGAACCGATTGATCGCGTCCCCCGCTTGATCGCGCCCATCCGCGTGCAACTCTACGCCGAGCGTGTGGCACGAGGTCTCAAAAGTGGCGAGGAATGCCGGGTTCTCCTGCCCAGCGGCGGCAAAGTCCTCCAGCGTCTCCTGTAGCGCGTGGGAGGCATATTCCATTGCCTGCCATCCCATCTGCGGCGCGATGGCGTTCTGCTCGATAAGCTTCGTCAGCGTCTCCATGTGCAGGGCGAGCGCGGCCAGCACGTCGCAGTGCATAGCGCCGCAGGTTCCTTTCAGCTTGTGGGCAATGCGCTGGATGATCTGCGCCTGCGTCGCATCTCCAGGGGAGCGTTCGCTCACAGGCCGCCTTTCGAGAACCTGCTCGAGGGTAATGCAATCGATGGCAACTTCTTCGACAAAAATGGCCTGCATGTCCTCGTGTAGGGGCCGATTTAGCGCGCCCGCCGTCTCCACTATGGTCTGAGACGGGTACGACAAATCGGTCCCTACGGACCCCGCGTCCAGGTCCACGGCGTCAAAGGCGGCGATAATCGCGCGCTCCTCGTCGGTCAGCGCATTTTCAGCAAAGCCATCGAACGGCTCGTTATCCATCATGGCGTATGAACCCGATTCAGCGCGCCCATAACCGCGTCCAGGAGCGCGGGCAAATCCAGAATCACGGCATCGCCCAACATTCCGGCAACAAGCGCGGCCCGCGCCGGGTCGATCCACGCGGGGGCGGGACAGGTTGGGCGCGCTAAATCGGCCCCCACGGCCCTCGTTTGCCCAATAGCGCGCACATGAAGACCAAGCGGGATGGCATGGTGAAGGGCGACGAGCAGCATCCCCGGCTGGGCCACACTCTCTCCGGAGGAGAGGTAATCATCATCGCGCTCGCCTTGTCCCGACTCGCTCAGGTGCGCCGAGAGATAGGCATCGAGATCGACGACGCAGATCACCTCGCCGTGCCAGGCGGCCAGGCCGCGCGCCCACCAGGGTAAAGCGGGCAAACAGGCATAAGGGCGCGGCATATTACTTTTTTCCCAGAGAGGCTGCACGCCCCTATTATGCGGCGGCAGGCACACTTCTCTGAGAGCATCCAGCGGCAATAGGCAGCGATGCTGCGAAAGTTCGCATTCCAGGTATTCGCGTGTCGCGGCAAGCGGCGGTTCCTGGACGGCCAGCGCTCGCGCAGCGTTCCAGAAACCCTCGTCGCTCAACTGATCAAGGGACTCAATAAATTGATCCCTATCGTCGGCCGCGTCCGTACTAAATAAACGTGAAGCATCTGTATCCATACCTGTTACATAAACGAAGGAGCGCCGAGATAGGTATGGACAGTTGACATCAATTCTTGTGTCCTGAACGGTTTGATAATATATTCTTTGGCGCCTGCCAGCCGACCCTTGAGGCGATCTATCATGCCATCACGGTTGGTCAGCATAATGATCACCGTATTCGCGAACTGGGGCTTGGTTTTCAAGCGGCGGGCAAATTCGTACCCGTCCATTTTGGGCATCCCGATATCCAGAATTACCAGATTGGGGATACCGGGCAACTGTTGTTCTGTAATGGCACGAAGGGCGGAAAAGCCGTCAGCAAAACTGACGTAATTGAATCCCTCGCGCCTCAAGCTGGTCTCCACGATCTTACGCACTGTGACCGAATCGTCAATAATCATGACCAGTTTGCTCATGTACTCTCCTCATTTCCTGACTCTCGCTGCACTACCACATAGCCACATCCACGGCTGTACACACGCTTACGCTGACAAAAAAGGGCCTGACAAGAGAACTGAATCGTCGCCCCCCGGCTATCCCGATCTCAACGCGGGCCATGTGTTGCTGCCTGGGATTAAATCCCTTAACAATAGTACCATAGAACTTTGCAAAATACAATGCAATCGCGTAAAAATGTTCTTAAAAAAAGCAGAGCTGGTGGGCGCGCTAAATCGGCCCCTACGCTACCACGGGCAGGGTAAAGGCGAAGGTGCTGCCGCGCCCGACGACGCTTTCGGCGCTGATGCTGCCGCCATGCGCTTCCACGATATGGCGCGCGATTGCCAACCCCAGGCCGCTGCCGCCGCCGCCCGGCCCAATGAAATCCGTCTTCGCGCGCGCGCGGTCTACTTTATAAAAGCGTTCAAAGATGCGCGGCAACTCCGAGGCGGCGATGCCTACGCCGCTATCACGCACAAAAAAACGCTGGAATGCTCCATCTTCCTGGCGCATCGTGCCAATCGTGATCACTCCGCCGGAAGGCGTAAACTTGATGGCGTTATGAACCAGGTTCACCAGCGCCCGCGCGATTTGCTTGCTATCGGCGTTGACCAGCGTCTCCCCTTGCTGTATCTCCGTGCGCAGCGTGACACGGTGGCGCTGCGCCAGCGGCAACATGCGCGCCATCGTCTCGCGCGCCAGCAGTTCCGCGCCCACCGGCTCGCGATTCATCACAACCATACCCGACTCGAGGCGCGAGAGTTCCAGCAGTTCGGAGACGAGGCCCGTGAGATATTCTACTTCGGTCTCGATCTTGCCCAGAAACTCCTGCGCCCTCTCGCGGTCGGTATCGATAGCGTCTTCCAGCGTCTCGGCCAGCAGGCGCACGGAAGCCAGGGGCGTGCGTAATTCATGGGAAATGTTGGCGACGAAGTCGCTGCGCACGCGCTCTACGCGGCGCAATTCGCTGAGATCCTCGATTGCCAACGCGCAAAGAGAACACGCTTCCCGCGCGGGCTGGCTCTGGCCGCGCCCGCGCGCGGCGGCATGAACCAGCGGAGTAATCGAAACTTTCCAGGTGGTTCCGGCGTGGTTCTTTTCATAGGTGTCTTGCCGGGGCTGCCCGCTCTCCATGCTTTCCTGGCACAGGCGCGACAGGCGCTGATCATTCAACGCGGCATCCAGCCGCTTTCCAGGCAAATCGCTCCCGGCCAGCCGGGCGGCGTGTTGATTGGCGAAACGGATCATCATCTCACGATCCACAATCAGCGTCGGCCAGGGCATGGCTTCCAGCGTATCGAGCAAAAGTTGTTGATAATCGATGGAGTCGTCAGCGATCAAGAGGCACCTCGGATTGATTAGGCGTACCCGATGCCCACAAGGGACATCGCTACATTTCGCTATGGGTCTCCACGGTTGCCGCCGTCGCAGCGGCCTGCGGCAGACTGGTCATGGCTTCGATGTTTGTGTCGCTGCTGTGCGGGCGGGAACGCAGCCGCGCCATGCTATAGCTATCAATATACGATCCGCCGCGAAAGGCGTCAAGACGTTTGCGTCCTTCGATCTCGAAGCCGAACTGCTGGTACAGGTGAATGGCGCGCTCATTGTCAGTATAGACGCCCAGATCGAGCCGCACCAGGTTGAGCCAGTTGTCGGCCAGATCGATAGCCGTCAGCATCAGCATCTTGCCGATGCCCTGTCCCTGAAACTGATCATGCACGGCGATATCAAGGCCGCCGACGTGGCTCCTACGCCCCTTGCCGACCTGCAACTTCACTATGCCGACCACCTTCTCCTGCCGTTCGACCACGAAGACGTGTCGCTGCTCATCATGTACCCAGCGCTCGACGACGACCCGCCATGCATCGAGCGTTTGGGATGGCAGCCGAGCCGTTCCCCACAGCACATTCGGCATGTGCATGAGTTCATAGATATCGCCCGCGTCGGCCAACCGCAGCGGTCGAATAGTATTGCGCACCTGCGTCATGATCTGCTCCTACCTGCTAGAATCAAGTATTTTTCGAAATATTTTTCATATTCCTCAGCCGACTTAAATTCCCAAATGGCAAATTCTCATCATCGTAAATAATCAAATCAACTTCATCTCGTCCACGCCCCAAAGATGACGTCGAACCATGCTCATAGTACTTCTCAATATAAAAATTATCAAGTGGATACTTATAATCCTTAGAAGCAAGTACACATAAGATTAAGGCTCGTACCAGTTCTTCATCCGTAGCATCTCTTCTAAGAGCTTCATCTGATTGAATAGCCTTGTCGTAAATCAGTATCTTATTAGCCTCATCAAGCGTAACAACTTTGTGCTTAGGATCCATTTTTACTATTTGATTGTAATACCATTGGCGCTCGGCTGCATTTAGAGGCATAGCCTGACTTCCTATTCTTTATCCTTCAATAAACTAACCAATCCTCACAATGGTATAGTGATCTTCTCCTTCTGTCAAGAAAAATCGGAATGAAGTCCTATTAGCACAAGCGTTTTGAGGAATCTGGCAAAAAGTTAGAGAGCATAGAAATTGACCAGCAAGAAGACGTTGTATCCATATTTACAAATATACTCGTGTTATTTCTGGGGGCTGGTATTTCGTCCACATGAGAAACATCGCACCGTGCTATACTCGTTCATAATAAAAAGAAGAATTACGAAAAATTACGAAAAATTACAAGGAGAACTTGCTTGCATACACCACGCATCCTTCTGGTCGATGATGACCTTGCACTCCTGGAGGCGCTGCCTCACATGGTCGCCTTGCGACTTCATGGCGTCGTAGTGAACACCGCTGATAACGCGCTGGGCGCGCTTGAGCAGATCCAGGCCCACGATTACGATGCCATCGTCAGTGATATCAAAATGCCAGAAATGGATGGCTTAGAACTGCTGGCAAAAATACAAGCGCTGCGCCCAGAGGTTCCCACATTGCTGATTACCGGCCACGCCGACCAGACGCTGCTTACCCAGGCGCTGCGTGGAGGAGCCTATGATTTCATTCAGAAGCCGATTGACCGCGTGCAATTCGTGGCTTCGTTACATCGCGCTATTCAAACACGGCAGCTCCGCCGCCAGGTCGAGGAGCAACAGCGCACGTTAGAACAGCACGCGCAATTCCTGGAGCAACTGGTCGAAAAACGCACCCGTGAATTGCTGGCGGCCAGCGAAGCGATGGAGATGCTCGTGCGCGACGTACTGGACATCTCACTTATCGAGTCTGACAGGCTGTTCTTGCATCCCACGCGCTGTGATCTGATCGAGTTGTGCCAGCAAGTACTCCATGCCTATACGGTAGGAGCAGGGCTCGCGCTCTCCTTCACCTCGACCGAGGAGTCGTTGGAAGTTGAGGTTGATCGTGACCGCCTCTGTCAGGCGCTGATCGCGCTTCTTTTCACCGCCCGCAAGTGTTCGCCCAGGGGTTCTCCCATTACCGTCATGCTCCAGCAAGTAGGAGATGAGGCCGTCATTACCGTGACTGATACAGGAGAGAGCGTTCCAGAGCAGACGATATCTGAGTCATTTACACAATTTTATGCCAATAGGGGAGCGGCAGATCAAACAGGTGCGCTTGATCAGGGAGGTCTGGGACTGCATCTCGCGCGGAAGATAGTAGAGCGGCGCGGTGGGCGCGTCGAAGTGCAAAACGACGCGGGGGCGGGCTGCGCGTTTTCAGTCATCTTACCTTTGCCTGTACTGGCAACCGCGGAACTGACAGTTGATAGCAGGCAGTCAGGGAAACAATCAGCGCCTTTTCAACCTCCACAGTGGCTTATCTCGTGAAGAGCCGTGTTTCCTCGGCGCTAGAAGCTACAAAAAAGCCCAGAAACTGGCTTCCTGGGCTTCTGGCTCCTCGACCGGGATTCGAACCTGGAACATTCCGGTTAACAGCCGGACGCTCTACCATTGAGCTATCGAGGAATACGTTTGCTCTTCTGACGTGGATTATTATACATGATCCTGTGGCCGTTGGCAATACCTTTTTTGGG
>DATLSW010000203.1:0-15251 GCA_035533955.1 Ktedonobacteraceae bacterium
ATAGGCGCAATGGCATATGCTGTCATTGCGCCCAGGTCGCGTTGGGAAATAGCCGGTCGGCTTAGCGTTTGACCGGAAAAAGATTGGGGACGCGCATCGCCAGCATCATATCGCCCGCGATTTTGAGCTTGCCGGTCATGAAGGCGTTCATGGCGTCCAGCTTGCCCTCGGCCACCGAGAGCCAGTCCTTGTCGCTGACGGTAAAGGTAATGTCGGCTTTGTCCACTCCGCCTGGGATGAGTTCGCCTTCCCCATTCACGATCTTGAAGGCCCATACCCCGGCCTCATCGCCAGTAATATTCCATTGGAGGGTTTTCGTCATGCCCGCCGCGGCGGCAGGATTAAAGATGCCTGCCATTTGTTCGAAGCTTTCAGCAACTGTCATCGTTGATTTTTCTCCTTCAATATAATGCAGGATGAAACCTGCTAGCACATTATTTAGTATAGCAGTGAGTTGGGGCGATTGTCTAGTTAGCCAGTTCACACTTTTCCCGCTTTGTCTTCTGCCTGCCAATCGTAACGGCTGATGGTGCAGTAGTCGCGGAAGCCGATGCGCCGGTAGATGCGTTCTCCGTAGGGTGATGACGTCAAGATGGCTATGCGGTTGCCCTCACGGCGTGCATCGCGCAGTGCGGCGAGGGTCATGGCCGTGCCAATGCCCTTGAACCTTGCCTCTGGCCGCGTCACTACCTGGTGTACCGCCGCGACGCCAGCCCCCATAAACAGCAGCGAAGTCGCGACCGCTTTGCCGTCGAGGAAGCCGAGATAATAGCGCCAGGGAAGGTCAGGTCCGATGCCGAGTTGAGTGTGAACATCATGATAGAGTGGCAGCACATCATCCGGCACGCCGAAACCCCAGGTCGCGACCCACTCGCGCAGCATGGGGAGATCAGCGACAGTCCGAATATCCAGCTCTGCCGGGATAGGAACATCCTCGTTTATGGCAAGCAGGTCCAGCGCCATGCCGGGTTCGTCCTCATCATGGATAAAACCGCGCGCGAGCAAGCGTTGCCGGAGATCGGCTGGCTGCGAAGATGGCCCAACTTGCCACATCAACGGCAATTTGCGACGGCGAAATTCCTCTTGCACCTTTACAATGGCAGCATCGGCGCTATCTGGCGCGAGTGTACTGCGATAGACGCCGTTGCCGAAACCGATTGGCGCACCCGTCGCGATCCATAACAAATCATTTGTATCAGAGATCTCCGCTCCAGGCAGGCGAACCAACTGGAGTGCAAACGCGGCCAGGCTCGCTTCAATGGCGCGCGTCATAGCGGCATCCGAGGTATCTTGCTGTATCTGCTTACCGAAATAATGGTCGTTCAAGATGATACGTTCCTTGTGCGATTTCTCTGGTGGGTAATGTATCAAAAAGTTGCAGCCCTGTCCAGTAGGGGCGTAAGCGCTGCCCTGCCCACACGAGCTACCCATCCGGCGGCGGTCGGGGCAGCGCTTACGCCCCTACTTTTGAATTTCTTCCCTCGCAAGGATGGAGACCTGTGTGAATATGATATCCTGATACC
Organism: Ktedonobacteraceae bacterium; assembly: GCA_035533955.1. Lineage (GTDB taxonomy): Bacteria > Chloroflexota > Ktedonobacteria > Ktedonobacterales > Ktedonobacteraceae > CADDZH01. The sequence continues at coordinate 1,524 of DATLSW010000203.1, forward strand.
ATCATCATATTGATAAGAAAATATGGAGTTGTCTCATGGACGAACAGCAGCTATTACGCAAAGTCAAAATAGAAGGCGGTTATCTACGCTTTAGCGCCGCCCATTTTATCACTTTTGGCGGCAAGTGCGAGCGCCTGCACGGGCATAACTACGGGGTCCTCGTTGAAGTCGAAGGCACGCTCAATGAAGATAAACTGGTGCTTGATTTTACTATCCTCAAGCAACTGACCAGGGAGATTTGCCGCGGCCTTAATCATCATTTCCTGCTGCCGTTGTACAATCCGCATCTCACTTTGAAAGAGCTGTCTGATGCCTGGGAGATTCAATTCGGCGAGAAACGTTACGTGTTTCCGCGCGTTGACGTGATCGCTTTGCCCATCGATAACTCGACGGCGGAGCGGCTGGCGCAGTTCATCTGCAATGATCTCTGCGCCAAACTTGCCGCTTATGAAACCGCCAATCTCGTCACCATCATGGTCGGAGTCGAGGAAGCGCCGACGCAGACGGCCTATTATCGCCGCCCATTCCAGGTGCAGTCCTGATGTGGCGGCGACATTCATGGCGCCTAAACCAACTCAACAGGCGGTGGCAGACAGACACCATGAATGTCGTCGCCACACCGTGATAGCCAGATTATTTTGTCAAGTCTCGTAATCGGCTTCCTACGCCGTGATCACCTCGCGCCCTGTTGCCCGCGCGACAGCCTGCACCTGCGGCATCAATTCCTGGAATTGCTGAATCGTCAGCGATTGCGCGCCGTCTTTCAACGCCTCGTCCGGGTTGGGATGGACTTCGATTAGCAGCCCATCGGCTCCGGCAGCCACTGCGGCCAGCGTCATCGGCGGCACAAGATCGCGCCGCCCTGTACCCTGGCTGGGATCGGCTACGATGGGCAGGTGCGAGAGCCGTTTGATCAACGGAATGGCGCTGATATCCAGCGTGTTGCGCGTGGCCTTCTCGAAGGTGCGGATGCCGCGCTCGCACAGGATCACCTGGCGATTGCCCTGCGCGAGGATGTATTCCGCCGCCAGCAGCCATTCTTCGATGGTGGACGACATGCCGCGCTTGAGCATGACTGGCCTGTCCGAGCGTCCTACCTCATCTAACAGAAAGTAATTCTGCATATTGCGCGTGCCAATCTGCAAAATGTCTGCATATTCGCTGACCAGCGTCACATCCGCCGGGGTCATGACTTCGGTGATCACGGCCATGCCGAACTCAGCGCGCGCTTTTGCCAGCAGCTTCAAGCCTGCTTCACCCATGCCGCGATAGCCATAGGGCGAAGTGGAGGGCTTGAACGCGCCGCCGCGCAGGATCGCCGCACCTTCCTTGCGCACCGCCTCGGCGGTCGTCAGCAGTTGCCGCTCACTTTCGACGGTACACGGCCCGGCCATCATCACTACCGCGCCGCTGCCTATCTCGACCGTCCCTGTGGAAACACAGGGAGCGGTCACGCTGACAACGGTAGCTTCAGGGTGAAATTCGCGGCTGGCGAGCTTGTATGGCTTTGTGACGCGCAGCACGGTTTCGACGCAGGGGAGACCTTCGAGCGATTCTTCGATGGCGGGATTGATGCCGCCGATATTGCCTGGCATACCGGAAGGGCCGATGCCGCCGAGGACGCCGATCACGGTGCGTTCTACACCGCGCGAAGGATGGCCGGTGAGGCCGTGTTTTTCAAGAAACGACAGGACATGCTCGATGTCTTGTTCAGCACAGCCCGATTTCATCACGACAATCATGAATAATTGCTCCTTTTGTGTCGCTATAGTCTGTTCCTGGCGCGTCATTGCCAGTCAAGCGGCCCAATGTGACATCATCGTCATGATTGCCTTGCCTGCGCTGCTTGACATCCGCGTGGGATGTTGCTACAGATTGTTCTACCTACCCAATTTACGTCGGAGGTTACGGCGTCCCGGCGAGCGTGGGACGGAGAGCCACGGCTTTCCGCAGGTAGACGTGTTGGATTTCCGCGCTGCTGCGCGTCGTATTCACATGCAGCAGGACACGGATGCACATGCCTAAACTATCTGGCACGGGAATCTCGCGGGCGCACAACAGCGCCACGTCGGTCCAGCCTATGCGCCGCGCGGCCAACGCGGGAAATTCCGCGTTCAAGTCTGCCGTCACAGTGAAGATGGCGCTGGCGATATCTTCTTTGCGCAATTCGTTACGGCGTATCATCAGTTCCAGGAGTTCTATCGTCGCCTCCAGTAGCTCTTCGCGCTCGTTCAGCTCAACGGTGGTTGCTCCTCTGATGCCCCGGCAATTCATCTGTTCGCTTGCCTCCTTCTTTTCAAGATATGTATCCCATTGTACAGGATAAAGCGTGGCGGCGCAATTCATTGAGCCAGTCAACCCAGGGCTATTTGAAAATCGCGTTTCGTTGTCTTTTCCCGCGCCTTCGACGCCCACCAGGAAGAATTACCGAGGTTGTGGCAGGCTGAAAGCCCGCCACAACCTCGGTAATTCTTCTCAAAACAGGCCCGCTTGCAGGCCATCAAGAGAGCCTGAGACAGAGGCAAGCGATAAAGGTTTTGATAGCCTGATACTCCTGGAGAGATTAGCCTGATATTGCTAGTACAATAGCTCTACAGTTGTAATCGAGCCTGAATCCTGTTATGCTGGTAGAGGTTGTTTGAGAGGGTTTCCATATAAAAGGGCATTCGTTTTCTAGAATGAGATATAACTTGCATGCAAACAGGACAGATTCTGCTTGTTGATGACGATCTGGCACTTTTACAGGCTCTGCCACACACGATCTCGCTGCGGTTGAGCGGAGTCGAGATCGCAACGGCAAGCTCGGCGCAGGCTGCGCTTGAACTGCTGCAAAAACAGGAGTACGATGCCATTGTGAGCGATATCAAAATGCCCGGCATGGACGGATTAGCATTGATGGCGACAGTCTATGAACGCTATCCAGAAACCCCCGTGCTGCTGATTACCGGGCATGGCGAACATGATCTGGCTATTCAGGCGCTCAGAGGCGGCGCCTACGATTACATCCAGAAACCGATTGATCGTGACGACTTTGTGATGACATTGCAGCGGGCCTTACATACACGTCAATTGCAACGGCAGATTCAGGAGCAACAGCACGCGTTAGAACAGTATGCGCTCTCACTGGAGCGTCAGGTTGAGCGGAGAACCCACGAACTGGCCGCGGCGAACGCGGCAAAAGATAGATACCTCAGCATGACTACGCGGGAATTGACCTCGTTGCGCTCAAACTGGATGGCTGTAACGCAGGTGTTTATTCATCATTTTCAACAAATTGATGGAGTTGAACAGCTTCACCTGGAGGATATGGGGCGTTCCATTCGTCGCATGGAGCGCTTTTCCCATGAGTTGCAGGATGCCTCTCTTATCCAGATGGATCGCCTTGTCTTGCAGCGCGGCTGTTGCGATCTGACTGCTGTGTGCCAGCAGGTTCTCGACGAGGGTAGAGCAGAAATCGGTGATGCTGTCATCTGCGAGTTTCCCGATGGCCGTCTTGAAGCCGTGGTTGATCGCGCAAAGATCAGCCTGGCGCTCAATCACCTCCTATCCAACGCGCGTATGTATTCCCCGCGCGCCGCTCCCATTATCGTGACGCTGCGGCGCGCCGGGGAGGAGGCCATCATCTCGGTGCGCGATCAGGGCATCGGCGTTCCAGCACAGTACTTGCTCCGCATCTACGAGCCATTTTACCGTGTTCCAGGCATCGAGGGTGACTCGTCCGCCGGATTGGGCCTGGGACTCTACATTGCACGGGCCATTGTAGAACAACACGGGGGCCATATAGATGTTCAGAGCGATTCAGGTCAGGGCAGTATGTTTTCTATCGTTTTGCCTCTGTCGCAAGATGTGTGATACCAGATCCGGTGGAACACCGGATCTGGTATCATAGGTATGTCTCGAACCAGCGCATGAAGCGTTCCTGGTAATCGCGGATGTGCGCTTTTTCGGTGGGACCGTGTCCCTCGCGTGGGTAGATGACCAGTTCGGTCGGGACGTTGCGCTCACACAGGGCGCGATAGAAAGCGTATGCCTGGTTTACTGGCACGCACTCGTCTTGCTCTCCGTGAATGATCAGTGTCGGCGTGACGACGCGGCCCGCGTAGGTGATCGCCGAACGTTCGCGGTACACGTCGGGCAGATCGAGCGGGCTGATCGGCTCCTTGCCCAGGGCGCGCATGTCCCAGTCGGGAATGTTTGTCTGCGCGTGGAAACTGTGGAAGTCGCAGACGCCCGCACCCATCACGGCTGCCTTGAAGCGCGTCGTCTGCGTCACCACCCAGGCCGTCATGAAGCCGCCGTAGCTCCAGCCCATGATGCCCAGCCGTTCGCTATCGACCAGACCGCGCTCGATCAGATAATCGATGCCGGCCATGATGTCCTGGTAATCCTTGCCGCCCATATCACCGAGAACCGCGTCGGCGAAGGCCACGCCGCCGCCCATGCTGCCGCGCGGGTTTACGCGCAGCACGGCGAAGCCCGCCGCCGCTCCTAACTGCGTGCGATAGCTGTCCCAGCCGTCGTCAAACGCGCTCGATGGTCCGCCATGCACGTTGACGATCAGCGGCGGCGGCCCATCGCCTTTTTTGGCGTCAGGCAGTGGCGGCGTAAATAGGGCGTCGATCTGCCAGCCATCCACGCTGGAGTAGCGGATACGCTCGCTGGGCGCGATCAACAGCGTCTCTTCCAGAATCGGGTTGAGGCGCGTCAGTTGCCGCCACTCGATGCCGGTGGCGGCATTGCCCGTAAAGGCGAGCGCGCCATGCCAGACATCTGCTGGATGCTCCGTTTTGATCGTGGTCACGCACTGGCGCATATCCGGCGTCATCGAGAGATGCGGATAATGCCTGTCGGCGAGAAGTATGTCTCTGGCAAGTGTCGTGAGAGCGCCATCCGCGATATTGACCGTGCCGATGCCATAGGTTACGCCCGTCCATCCTGCATAGAGGATGCGCTGACCATCTGGGAACCAGGCGCACCAGTCGGGGTTGAACGTGATGCCGGGCGTCAAGTTGCGTGTCTCGCCATTTGCCAGCGAGAGAACAAAGATATCGCCGCCGCCGCGGTCGGGATCGCTCCACTCGCCAGAGATGTAGGCCAGTTGCGAGCCGTCGGGCGACCACGCCAGCGCGCACGCCTGCCGCGTCAAGTGCGTCACTTGACGGATAGTGCCGCCGCGCGCGGCAACAATGCCGATCTGACCGCGATACCAGTTCGTCAAGTCTGGCCCGGCGGAGCAATATACGGCGAACTGCTGGCTATCCCGCGACCAGGCGTATTGCCAGACCGAGAAGCCGTCGGGCGTCACCGGTTCGGGCGTATCACTGTCGGGCCGCACCATCCACAGGCGGCGATGCTGGCCGCTCTCCGGCGTAAAGACTTTCGGATCGTCTTTGGGTTTCTCGCCTTCCAGCGAGACGAAAGCGATGTGGCTGCCGTCAAGCGACCACTTCGCGTCCTCGACGCCGTTGGGCATGACGCACACTTGCCGGTCATTGCTGCCATCCGCGCCGATGACATGGAGTTGCGGCTTGTCCTTATCATCTCTTCCTCTGGAGACGAAGGCCACGTACTGGCTATCGGGCGACCATGACGGATTGGCGTCGCCGCGCGGGCTGCTCGTCAACGGGCGCGTCCCACCGCCTGCCGTGTCCGCGATCCAGACTCGGCTGCGCGCTTTGGGCTGATCGGGCAGATACTCCATGACGACAAAAGCCGCCTTTGTGCCATCCGGCGCGATCACCGCATCTTGCGCGATGCGAATATCTTTCAGATTGGTATCCAGCGTGACATGGACTGTGTGTTGGTTGTTAGTATCCATCATGCGTTTTCCCCTGAGAATAATAATGTAGCAGTGACGCGATGAAATGTGATCCAGTGGCTCGGGACGCCCAAGCCACTGGATCACATTTCATCATCATACAAATTTTTCCAGCCAGCGCAGTTCCCGCTTGATGCAGTCCAGGAGGTGTTCTCGCTCTCGCAAGCCGTGTCCTTCGCGGGGATAGACTGCCAGCTCGGTTGGCACATTGCGCTCGCGGAGGGCGCGGTAGAAGGCGTATGCTTGCGCGACCGGCACGGCGGGATCATTTTCGCCATGCACGATCAGCGTCGGCGTGGTCACGCGGTTCGCGAAGGTGATCGGCGAGTGCTGGTGATAGATGTTCGGGTTTTCGAGCGGATCAGCCTGCAAGAGCAGCACATCGGCGTCGGCAATGTTCGTCTGAGCGTGCATGTTATGCCAGTCGGAGATACCCGCGCCCATCGTCGCAGACTTGAAGCGCTTCGTCTGCGTCACGGCCCACGCGCTCAGATAGCCGCCGTTGCTCCAGCCGCCAATGGCAACCCTGTCGCCATCGACGCGCCCCTCTTTTACCAGGTAATCGATGCCGGCCAGAATATCCTGCAAATCCTTGCCGCCCATGTCGCCGAGGACGCCATCGGCGAAGGCCACGCCGCGTCCCCAACTGCCGCGATAATTGACGCGCAGCATCGCGAAGCCTGCCGCGGAAAACATGAAAGACAGGCCGCCCCAACTGTCACACCACGCGCCGGATGGCCCTCCGTGTACGCTGACATACAGCGGCGGCAAGCCGCCGTCTTTGCGATTGACCGGAGGCGTGTACAGGGCATCGATGAGAATGCCATCCACGCTTTCATAGCGAATATGTTCGTTCGGTACTTTGACAAAGGTTTCTTCTGCGATGGGGTTCAGGCGCGAGAGTCGTTTCCATTCAATGGCAGCGGTTCCGTCTTTGCTGTCTGTTAGTGTGCCAAGATAGACATCAGATGGCTGCGTAGCAGTGGAATGAATGGTGGCAAAGCTGCGCAAATCGGGCGTGGGCGAAAGCGTGGGCTGATCCCATTGCATCACAAACGTGCGATCGAGTGCCGTCGTCGTGCCATCAGTTATATCGAGGATGCCGACCTGGTGGCTCACTTCAGCGACGGCGGTATAGAGGACGCGGCGTCCATCGGGGAACCAGGCGCACCATGTCGCGCTGATCTCAATACCGGGCGTCAGGTTGCGTGATTTCCCACTCTCCAGCGACAACAGGTAGATATCGCCGCCGCCGCGCCCCGGATCGCTCCAGCGCCCGCTCACATAGGCAATATGCTTGCCGTCAGGCGACCAGCTTAGCGCGCACGCCTGCCTGCTGACCGGCGCGAACTGCGTGAGCCGGCGCACTGCTCCGCCGCTGGCTGCGACGATGCCGATCTGGCTGCGATACCAGTCCGTCGTCTCTGAACCATGCGAATAGTAGAGGGCAAGTTGCTTGCTATCAGGCGACCATACATATTCCCAGACGGTCACGCCGTCCGGAGTGACCGGCTCAGGGATATCGTAATCAGGACGTACCGTCCACAGGCGACGATGCCGCCCGTTGCCCGGCGTGAAAACCTTTGGATCGTCTTCTGGCTCGTCGCCCGCCAGCGAGATGAAGGCGATGCGGCTGCCATCAGGCGCCCATGCAAGCTCACTTACGCCATCAGGCAGCGCGCAAATCTGCTTCGCTTCACCGCCGTTCGCCGCTATAATATGTAGCTGCGGCTTGTCTTTCTCTCCCTCGCCCGTTGAAATAAAGGCCACGCGCGTGCCGTCAGGCGACCAGCGCGGACAGCTATCGTCTTTTTTGCCCGCCGTAAGCGGCTGCGGCTCGCCTCCAGTTGTATCGACTGTCCAGATGCGGCCGCGCGGTTTGGGCTGATCAGGTTCTCGCATCCATACTTCAAAAGCAATGCGCTTGCCATCCGGCGCGAGATGAACAGCGGCGGGAAAGCGCATATCCAGCAGCGCTTCAAGCGTGGGCAAGATGCGCTGATTGTTCGTATCTACAGATTGAGGCCCGTGTAATGTTGAGTCGTTCAAAATAGGCTCCTGTTCTCTCAATTGTTGAAGCGTTGTTCGATGCCGCCGTCAAGATTCTCGAACCGCCCGCGGGTGTACTCGCCAATAACCGCTTGCCAGAAGGCGCGCGCCGGGAGATTTTTCTCAAGCTCGTACACTACCCAGCGCCCGTGATGCTGCTCGAAGGCCAGGCGCGCTGCCTGTCTGCCGACTCCTTGCCGCCGGTATTTGGGGGCGATGTAAAAATCCAGCAGTTCGTAATCAACGCCTTCAGGCATGTGCGGTTGCCGCGTGCAGATGTTGGCGAAACCGGCAGGTTTGCCATTCGCTCGGATCAGATAATGAAAGCAGCTATCGCGAATCCACCAGTTAAATATAACACATTCATCAGCCGTTTGCGGGCCGGGCAGACCGGAGGGTAGCCACATCGGCAGTCCGGCCTCGTTGATGATCAGGTTGTCGTCATATTGTGACAGATCGCAGAAGAAAAAAAGGAAGAAATGCCTGACAATCTGCATTTCTTCCTCGCTTGCTAATGTGAGCGTAATGTTCATGGAGAATCCTCCAGGAGGATGAACGGCGCGGGCGCGATACGGCGTGATTAATCGGCCCCTACAATTATGTTGGCAGGCCTGCCGGGAAGGCGTAGGTCTTATCCGGCGGCGGGTTGTGCGAACCATAGTCCAGCGTTACCGCGTCATGCGAGACGAGCGGCACTTCGGTATTGAGCGGCGACGTTATTGCTACTCCGGTGAAGGGCTTGCCATTGACGTAGATGCTCCATCCTGTTTGCAGCGTCAACTGTTGAGGAAAGTTCAATTTGGAGAAGCCGGTATGCCAGATCGTCAGGAAATCATCCAGGGCCAGGTTGCTTGCCGGGGCAGGCGCTTCAATATGCACAATGCCATCGCTCGTATGCGTGTGCATATAGTAGAAGCAAATGTTGCCTGCTCCGATGCCGATGCCTTGCGGGATCGTGACGGATTTCCCGTTGATATATATGCTGACATGGACGTGAATATGGAACTTGATGCTCATGCCAGATTCGCAGGGTACACTGTTAATAGGTGGATAGAGCGTGTTGATATTGACGAGATTCTGAATTTCCAGAAAGATAAAGCCCATCAAGCCCAGCAGGAGCGCCGTGCTGCCTATCGTTCCATACAGCATTGTTCGCGCGGTGCGATGCTGCCGGCGCCGCGCCGCCCGCTCTTCGCGCCGCTCGATACGCAGTTCCTCTTCATCTGGCTCTATCTCTGGTTGTGGTATGGTCGGTATGCTGCTCATAGGCGATCCTCATCTATTTTGATATTCATTGAGAACAATCGACATGACCTGCTCATCTAGAGAGACGCAAAGGAAGGAGAGTCAGTAACGCGGCTATGACTCTCGGTTTACTGAAACGATGAGTAAAATGAAAATAGGGCGGCGCGGGCCTCATATCATATCCAGTGGATTCATGTAGCAGGGCCATTCATTGCGCCAGGGCGCGATCAAGCGTCCCAACGTAATGAATGGCTCTGCTGCACTACGGTGTCAGACAGTCGCCTGATTTAGCAAGCCATAAATTTCCAGGCTGTTGAGTGTACCAACAAGCACTCGTCCATTAGCTTCGCCGGGCGCGGTGAATTTGACCGATCCGCCGATGCTGTGGTTATACAACTCGTGGCCGAGGTTGGTTGCGTCATAAGCTCGCAGGAAGCCTGCCGGATCGATGCACCAGATGATAGCCGTGCCTGCCGTTGTGCCGTTGCTGGAAACCACGGAATTACAGCCGCCATAGCCGAATTTCTCCGGCGTTTGGGAGGTCGCTTGCGACGAGAGCAGGCCGTTGATCAGCGAGAATGCGGTAAGATGGCTCTCACTACCGCCGAAGAAGATGTATTCGCCCGCGGAACTATCTACGTAGGTCGGTGTCCCCCATAGCCCGAAAATCGTGCGGGGCGGCAACTCCTGGATGACCTTATCGTAATTGGTGTGGCTCTGATTGCCGCACGGGTTGTAAACCACGGTGTATTTTCCCATGTTGCCACGGTTAACCACGTAAATGCGTCCCTCTTTGCCGACGCCGATCAGTTCGTTGTTCGTCGGTACCAGCAGCGGCCCGCCGGAGCCAAGATCGAGATCGTTGTAATCCATACATGACTGGTTGAAAGGCGTCATGTAATCTACGACTTTTAGCCCGTTCTGCGTACTCAATTTGACGAAAGAGTCGCCGTAGTCAATTCCGCCAGTATCCGCGTCGTAGGTGCCATTGCCAGACATAAAGTAGATGTTGCCGTTGCTATCAGCGGCCAGTCCGCCGCCGCTTTGCCAGATCGCGCCCTGAGATGCGTTAGCTGTTACGTTATAGATGGCGGTTTGCTGCAAGGAGGTGGCGTTATAGCCGAAGACCCAGCCATGATAGGGATTCTCATCGCAGTGTGAGCCGAAAGCGATATATACTACGCCGTTCAGCAGCAGCAGGCCGGGACGCTGGAGATGCTGGTGCGGATCGAAGTTGACGTAGCCGCCGACGCTGCCGTCGCCCGTCCCCTTGACCGACCCGGAGATAACCACTGGACTGCCGGATACCTCCTGGCCGGTCAGAATGTTCAGCGCGTGCAGCCGCTGGTAATACACGCCGTTCTCTTTGGTCGCGGCTACGACGTAGAGAATGCCCGCGTTCGGATCAATCACCGGTGTACCGGTGATGCCGTACTGCGGATTGATGACGTTACATTGCACGTCACTGTCGGAAACGGTTGTGATGCCGTGAGAAGGATTGATAAAGCTGGTATGCCAGAGTGGCTGGCCCGCGCTTTTCTCATCGGCATCAAAGGCGTAGACGCTGTCATTTTCCGTTGCCACAAACACCACGTTATGCGTGCCGCCGTTGATCGTCAGATTGGACATGTAGAGCGGTTGTGCGTAGACCTGCCCATCGACAGGATACGTGACGCGCAGCCCGAATTGTGACGAGTTGACATTGCTCGTGTTCAAGCTGGTCTCGTTTGGATTGCTGCCCGTCCTGTTATTGTCGTACTTATAGGTCAACAGTTCATTGGCAGTACTCGCGTGTCTCTTCTTCAACGAAGCCGCGGTAGCATGCCTGCCAGCTACCAGTGTGGCGCCGGCAAAAGTCAGCGCCAGTAACAGACACAGACAAACCGTCACGAACAAGCGTATGGGTCGGCGCCGAAGCAGCGTCAGTATTAGTTGCGCGCCAGGCATTCCCCCGCCTGATAATTGAGTGTGCTTCATATATTTTCCCCGCTAATCTGTAAGTGAGTCTTGCTCAGCTATGAACCTGTGTAGCCGATTACATCAGTGCCGCCTTGATCGCTGTTGTACCCAAAGTACTCTGGGCGTTCGGCGACTACGACCGGAGATGGGTTCGTCGGGTAAACTGCCTGCACCATTATCGAAACGGCCCCTGATGAGATGGGATTGATGATGTTGTTGATATTCAGCGTCGTGCGGCTGTGGGCAGAGGCTGTGATCTGCTCCTGGAAAATCAGCCCGTTGACGAAGAATGTTACCGCCACCGTTTCATTTGTTCCCGTCGGGTTCTGGATCGTCAGGTATTCATGGAAATTCCCGGCGGTATAGCCCTCGGCGAACGAATAGACGTTAGACGCCGCAGTCACCCCGACCACATCGGTGCCGCCCGAATAGAGCGCGCTGCCATAATGAAAGTACATCAAGCGGTCCGCGACGATGGGGTTATCCGACGTGATTTCCGCGGAAACGCCCGTCGTATTGCCAGGGTGCGCGTTTACATCGAAGGTGGTGAAACCATAGGCTGGTACTGTCACCGGGTATGATGCCGTCGTGCCGTCCGAGAATTCCAGTTTGACCGTGGCATTCGCCGTGTTCGCCCCGAAATTTGCCAGTTCATAGTACGTCTGAAAATGGAGTTGCGTGGAGCCTTCCGCGAAAAGCCAGTCCGTGCCGGGAGCGGTCGCACCCACCTCGCTGGCGGCCCCGGTCGTCTTTCCACCGGCGTTAGGAATGTTGTCCGTGAAGTACATGGGGCGCTCAACCACGACCGGATTGTTCGAGATCACGGAGATTGCCATCTTCTGGTGCAAATTCAAATCCGTCGGCGCGGCAGTCTGGCGCTGCATCGGGCCGACGGTCTTAGTCTCTGACGGACAATTGGTCGTGCAATTGCCGGTGTAGAAAGTGATCTTCACCGAGTCGGTCAGGCTGGTACTGGGATTGAGCATCGTGATGAAGGTGGAGTAATTCGCCGTGCTGTTGTGCGTGCTGTCGGCTTCGGAGAAGTAGAATGACTTGCCAGGATAGGCCGCGCCAATCACATCTGTGCCGCTCTGGATTCCGTTGTAGTTGAAGTACATGGGGCGTTCCGCGATAATCGGCGGGCCGGTCATCACATAGACGATGGTTGCCACGCTCTCGTGGTTGCCCGAAGGATTAACCCCCAGGTCGCTGTTCACATTGATAGTGAGGCGCGAACTGGCATTGACTATGTGATCGACTGTCTTCGAGGGATGGCCCTGGATCAGGTATGTGACAGCGATCTTTGACAGGTTGACTGGATCGGGATCGCTTAACGTCAGGTATTCCTGGAAGCCGCCGCCGACGCTGCCCTCCGCGAAGTACCACTCGGAGTTCGCGGGCGCGGTGCGGAAGCCGCTGTTGCTGAGAATCAGCGAGTCGAGGTCGGTCAGCAGATTGCTCGCGTTGAAGCTGCCCAGCCCGGTTGCCAGATCATAGGTAATGGTTGCCGGGTAAAGATTGTTGGGTTGTAGGTTGGCGTAATCGTTGTTGCCAGTGGTAATATCATGGAAATCGTTGTTATATGATGAACTGTTGGCATCCTGATAGAGCAGAGGATTCACGAAACCGGCCGGGAAGCTGCCGAAGTTTTCGGATCCTTCGTTTACCAGGGCGATCATTGCCGCCCAGATGTCCGCGGCTGGGCCGGTGCCGCCGACGGTGATCCAGGGGTGGCTGCCGCTGCACCCGGCGGCTCCGGCGGTGCAATAGATGGGGTAGCCGGAAAGAACGTCGGCATTGAGCGCGACATCGGGAACCTCGCGCATCCCATTGCTGTACTGGTTTTGTACGCCGGGCGCGCTCTGCCACGAGGGCAATTTCCACTCCTGGCTGAGACCGCCGCCGGACGCGCCGGTGGTCTGCCCTTGTTTCACCGGATCGTTCCACGTATTCTCGCCTTTGTACGATCCGTTCGAGTTCACCGTCAGTGTTGTGCCGCCGACCGCGGTAACATAGGGCTGCGCCGCGGGATCATCGGCGCTGAGCGTGGGATTCGCGTTATTGTCAAAGTAGCAGCCGGAGCTGCCGCTATTGCCGGACGCGGCGAGAATCGTTTCTCCCTGCGCGGCGGCAGTAGTGAAGTAAGCGTTTTCCTGGCTCAGTTCATTCGGATCACTCTGAAGAATGTCTGATTCGCAGCTATACCAGCTTGTGCTGACCACAGGTGGCGAATCCACGAGAATCTTTGCCCACTCGCCATTGTAGTCGGTGACGGATGTCCCGGCTTCGTAGATGCGCAGTTGCCCCAAAGTGGGCGCGGTACCCAGGATCAGCTCAGCGTCGGATTCTACCTGGATCATGCCTTTGTCGGCAGGAATGGGATCTTGCCCCGTCGGAATGGTCGCGATATTCGTCTTGCTCTTGCCGTAGCATGACTCGTAGGCGCTGATGTCGCTCATCTGGAACGAGTCTAGCTCGAACAGCCCCACGATCTGGCCGCCGCCATGTAATCCCTGGTTATAAATGCCTTGCAGGTTGTAGCCGCTGGCTATCTGGTCAGGTGTAAGATAGCCGCCGCCATGCCCCAGGCAACTCACGGTTGGACTATTGGACCCGCTGCTGGGCAGAGTACGCGCTGGCATTGCGGCGTGCTGGAA
>DATLSW010000204.1:0-13466 GCA_035533955.1 Ktedonobacteraceae bacterium
ATTTGCAGTGTGTGCAGTAGTCCCGGCGATATAACCTGCTCAATATCGGCTTTCGTTGACTCATGCATGAGTCTGTACTCCTGCTGGTGGCGTATCGAGTGGAGGTGTACTGTTACTGACTGCCACGTCTGGTATTTGCTCAGGCGTAATGCCAGCCGCGCTCAGCAGGTGAATAAGCATTTTTGTATGCTTAAGCAGTTCCGCGTCTTGAGCGGCAAGGTGCTGCATTATCTCTTCGAGGTCATGATAGGATTTCTGCGTCGTATTGAATTGTTCATCTGCCTGAAGCTCTGCGTGGTGTCCAAGCACGTTTTGCCCGACGGAGAGGATAGGTAACATCACGAGCTGGATGAATGTCTGCGAGGCCCAGACGACCAGCAACGCAACGAGTGGGCTGAACACGCCGAGGATTGCCAGTAGCCCGACAATGGCAAGCACTGCGAAAGCATAGGCAGTCCACATGGTGCCGACGCCTTTTGTCAGTCCGACCGCGATGTGCGTGTTCGTGCCGCTTGCCGCCTGCTCTGCTTTACGCAGCGTGTTCACGTTGCGTGGTTTATAAGGATACGGATTGTGCTGGAACAGGGAAGTGAGCGCATGTGTTGGATGGTGTGTATTCGGCGCTACCTGTTCTGGTTGTTTTGCTTTTTCTTGCATCTCTGTCCTCCGCGCGGTGCGCATAATAATAGCATATAATCCCACTATACCATCGTTCTGTTGACCTGTATAGAGATGTGTTCGGAAGAACCTATCACCATTCATTATGACAATCTATTCACAATATCCTTGATCGCGTGCAAACGACGCGGCTATCTGTTATAGTTAAAGACATATTTATAAAATGTGGGGAAAAGATGGAAGTGGAAATGCTGCGCGAGTCTGTCAACCTCTCTCTGAACATGCCAGAAATCATCGCGACCCTGCTCACTGATCTGAGCGCGGTAACAGATTATCGTATTCTGCGCGATAGCCTGCCCAAACGCCTGGCCGCTTTGCTCAATTGCCGCTGTGTGCTGCTCTATCAGCGCAGCGGCGAAACGCTGCAATTTGCCGCCGGTTCATTCGATAATGTTCCCGGCTGGTCGGCGGCTCTGCTCTCAGTCGCTCATATTAACCCCATCGCCCTCACCGGCGATGAACTTGAAGTGCAAGCGTGGCGAGCGCGACATGCCGTGATCGGCTCGCACGCGGATCATGTCCCGTCGGCGATTGCCGTCCCACTGATCTACCGGCAGCGCGCCATCGGCGTCATGACGTGTTTTCGCAGCGACCATGCTCCCTCTGCCGCCGCGTGGTGCGTGGACGATAGAGCGGCTCTGGAAGGGGTCGCGGGCGTTGTTGCTTTACTGCTGGAGAATGCTCGTCTGCTGGAACGCGATCGCGAGCGCATCCATGAACTCTCGTTGCTGAATACCATAGTCAGCCAGTTACATTGTGCGATGTATGATGCTGAGCGTATCTCCCATATCATTGTCCAGCGCGCGCGCGAGATCACCGGCGCGGACGAGTGCGCGCTATTGTTGCCCGACAATACAATGGTGTCAACGTCCTGGATTACCCCTGCTTTACATGAGAAATTGCGCTTTCTCTGCCAGCGCGAAGGCCAGGCGTCGCCGCTGATCATCGAACGTTCCGGCGCTAGCTTTGCCGAAGATTTCTTGATCGACCTCCCATTGCATATCAAAACGCTCTTTGCCATCCCCTTGCTGGTCGGCGAAACTGCCCTGCATGGGATCGTCATCGGAGCCTTTCACCGCGCCTGGAAACTGCGCCGCGAAGAGATTGTGCTGCTGCGTGTCCTGGCAAACCAGGCGAGTGCGGCCCTGGAAAACATTCATCTCATGAGCGAGGTGATCGAGGCTCGTAACGAGGCTCGCAAGCTGCTGCATCGCGCTCTGGACGATCAGCGCCTCAAAGAATTGATTCTGGAAAGCGTCCCCGGCGGGCTGCTCACTGTTGATCTCAACGGGCGTATCACCACCTTCAACCGGGCGGCGGCGACTATGCTGGGCTATCATTCCTACGAGGCATTGGGTCAGCCGTTGCAGAACATTTTGCGCCTGCCTGTACCCCTTGAGAAAATGCTCGAATCCCGTAGAGGTTTCCCGGCAGGCATGGAGAGCCAGGTAGTCGTCACTGTTGACGCCGCTGAGCATGAGCTGGCGCTGGATGTGTCTGTTGTCCCTTTGCTTGATGAGCCAGGGCAGCGCGTAGGATTGCTGGCGGCGTTCACCGATATCACCGCAATCCAGCGGCTGGAGGAGGAAAAACGCCGCCTGGACCGGCTGGCAACGCTCGGCGAAATGGCCGCCAATGTTGCGCACGAAGTGCGTAATCCGCTGGCCTCGATCAAAACGTCTGTGCATATGTTGCGCGATGATCTGGCTTCCGCGGCTCCCAACCTTGCCTCCGTTCAGGAATCACTCGTCATCGTGCAGCATGAAGTCGAACGCCTGGACGCTACCGTTCGCGATCTGCTCCAGTTTGCGCGCCCGCGTCAGTTGCATCGTGTGCCGTCAGATCTGGTTGCTCTCAGCGAGTATGTATTGCGCGTCATCCAGCCGCAGTGTACTGAAGCTAGCGTTGTTGTTCACCGCGTCTATCACGACCTGCCTCTGACGCTGATCGATGTCGGGCAAATGGAACAGGTGCTGCTCAACTTGTATACGAATGCTCTGCAAGCTATGCCCGATGGCGGCATATTGACCGTCGCCTGCCAGGTTACGCGGGAAGCCGCAGCTACACCGACGCCGGGTGAAAGCAGCGAGAGAAGCGGCGGTTCTATTGAGATTGTGGTCAATGATACAGGAAGCGGCATAGCTCCCGATCATTTGGGACGCATCTTTCAGCCATTTTTCACAACAAAAGCGCATGGGAGCGGACTTGGGTTGCCCATCACCCGGCGGCTGGTGGAGGATCATGGCGGGCAATTGCGAGT
Source organism: Ktedonobacteraceae bacterium (assembly GCA_035533955.1). Taxonomy (GTDB): domain Bacteria; phylum Chloroflexota; class Ktedonobacteria; order Ktedonobacterales; family Ktedonobacteraceae; genus CADDZH01. The sequence goes on from DATLSW010000204.1 coordinate 2,939, forward strand.
TGAGAGCCATCTTGGCTACGGTTCAACGTTCACGGTGCATCTTCCTCTCGTCAACGCCGATTCGTAGGGGCGGCGGCTTGCCCCGCCCATCCGTAGGGGCGTAAGGCTCTGCCCCGCCCGCAAAGGGGAATCCGTAGGGGCGGCGGCTTGCCCCGCCCGCAAAGGGGGAATCTGTGAGTTTAACTATTCTGATCATTGATGACGAGCCATATCTTCCTCATCAGTTTGCGCGTTTTCTGAATAAACATGGGTACGAGGTTATCATTGCCGACGATGGCGAAGCTGGTCTCCAGGCTCTTCAACAGGGCAGTTTTGACCTGGTGTTGCTCGATCTCCTGCTGCCGAAAATCAACGGTCTGGAGATTCTCAAGCAGATACGCGGCCATGACCAGGAATTGCCGGTCATTATGCTTACAGCGTATGCGAATGTTCAGGACGCGGTCGCGGCGATGAAGTTAGGGGCATCGGATTATCTCTTGAAAGGCTTCGAACTGGATGAATTGCTGCTGGTGGTGCAACGCGCGCTTGAACGAAGTGCGATGTACCGCGAGTTACGTCGCTTGCAGCAGGAACGGAGAGACGATTATCATTTCGGCTATGTGATCGGTCATAGTGAGCGAATGCGCGAGATTTTTGACCTCGTTGCCCGTGTTGCTCGCAGCGATGCTTCTGTCCTGATCACCGGGGAAAGCGGCACCGGCAAAGAAGTGATTGCCCGCGCTATTCATGACCAGAGCGAACACGCCGCTGGCCCTTTTCATCCTTTGAACTGTGCTGCCATAGCCAGTAATTTGCTCGAAAGTGAGCTGTTTGGCTATGAGCAAGGGGCCTTCACCGACGCGCGCAAGCAAAAAAAAGGCTTGCTCGAACTGGCTGAGGGCGGGACGCTCTTCCTGGATGAAATTGGCGAAATGCCTCTCGAAATGCAAGTTAAACTCTTGCGTGTCCTGGAAACGCGCTCATTCTATCGTCTCGGCGGTAGCAAGCTGGTGATGATCAGTACCCGCGTGCTGGCCGCTACCAATCGCGACCTGGATCTGGCGATAAAAATGGGTGCGTTTCGTACAGACCTCTTCTTCCGGCTGGCCGTGTTCCAGATAGCGTTACCGCCGTTGCGCGAACGCCCCACTGATATTCTGCTCTTCGCCTCGCGTTTTATCGATGATTTTAACAAATCTCTGGGACGCGGTGTACGTCGTATCGCCCCGGAGGCGCAGCGTCTTTTGCTCGCCTATGGCTGGCCGGGGAATATTCGCGAATTGAAGAATGCCATTGAGCGAGCCATGATTCTGAACAGCGGCGATGAACTCTTGCCGTCTCACCTGCCCTATGAAATTGCCGGGCAAACGCCCGAACATGTCGAGCAGACAGAAGATCCCTGGGAACGCTGGTTGCATTCCTGTCCGCCTGGTCCACTCTCACTAGAGCAGGTTATCAATCGTATCGAAGTCTATTTTGTACGTTGGGCGCTCGAAAGCGCGCGGCACAACCGGGGGCAGGCCGCCGATCTCCTGGGTCTGGCGAAAGTTGATCAGTTACGTTATTTAATGCGCAAACATGGCATAGAATAGTTTCACGACCTTTTCGCTCCGATTGCCAGCAGTTCGGCTTCGATAGCGCGCAATGCTTGCTGCTCAGCCTCCGCGTTGCTGATTGAAACGCCTTGTTGAATAGTCTCTTCCTGGATATCCATGGCCCGCCCCCAGAACGTTCCAATGATGGGTAATTGCACTTCCTTTGAAGGCATCATTTGCAGACTGATGCTGCTGAGAGGATAAAACTCACTATTTTCAAAAGCAAGAGAAGCGAGATGGCTGAACACTTCGAGCAGTTCCATATATTCCTTCGAGAAATAATCCAGTTGTGTGCTGGAGGCGATAATGCATCCTGCGATGCTGCCACTGAGCATGATAGGGTAAGCAGCGGCGCTTACCTCATATTCAGTGCGGCGTATTTGCCGCCTGCTTTCCGCTTTGAGATCGGCAACGTTGGAGAAATAGCCTTTTTGCGTGACATAGCCTCCAAGCGACTCCGCTCCCAGGAAAATGGACTCTGGTTCGAGATCGGGTTTCCACGGTGGAGTACCGCGTCCGGCTAATTCTTTCAGAGAATAGATCTTCTGGTTATGTTCTGGTGTAGGGGGCATACAGCGGGCGATAGTAATAGCCATGCCCAGCCGGTGAGGATCAAGCAGGAGGATGGCTTTGTCCAGCACGGCCTGGCTCACGCGATGAAAGAGCAGCGGGCCTGATGTTGTGGCGCGTATATTCAAAAGCTCAGCGAAGAAAGCAGAAGAGAGTTGCTCGATCCCCTCATTTTGATACAGGAGGCGAATATCCGGGAAATCTGCCTCTAGAGCATCCAACAGTTCATCACGAAGTGATGGATTCACCACATGAAGTAAGCGCAGGATATGGGCCTTGTGGGGAACAGATTCTCCACTGATCCAGCGTGCAAGGGTCATTGGAGCGAGGCCGATGATATGCGCCAGGCGTTGGCGTTCGCCTGCTGGCTTGACGACCCGCCTCAGGATAACGCGCCAGGACTGGGGGCTGAGTGTTTCCATGTTGCCATCCTTTCAATAGAATAGTGATGGCGCTATCATAACAAGGCCGTATCATTCAGTCAACTAGCCAGGGCGTTCTTTCCTGGAAGGGGTAGTTGATGGGAAAAACGGCTACAAACGTTGTATCTTTCGCTTGAACCCGGTAAGATAGCAGTGAGAACGAATCTGTGCCGCTGGCCGAGGATCAAGAGCGCGGAGCGGTAGAAGGTGGCTAGAGTGAAGCATATTGTTGTGGTCGATGATGATCAGGAGATTCGCGAAATTGTAGCTTTTGCTTTGCGGCGTCAGAATCTAGACGTCGCGATTGCCAGTAATGGTCAGGAGCTACAGCAAATGCTGGCGGCGCAATTACCCGATCTCATTATCTTAGATGTTATGATGCCGGGTGAGGATGGCTATCGTATTTTCGGCTCGCTGCGCGCTGAATCGCTCACGCGGCATATTCCGGTCATTATCATGACGGCCCATGCCGAAGAAATCTACGAGCGCATCAGCGCCGATCTTGGAGCAGCCGATCATATCACCAAACCATTTCATCCTCTGGAGCTCGTTGCATTGGTCCAAAGCCTTTTGCACAACAAAGCGCAAAATTGAGGCCGGAAATACTTGTTTCTCTGCTTAAAAGTTGGTATCATTACAAGCAGGAGCGTTTTGGCGAGTTTAAGGAAGCGGTCAGCCTATGCCAAATAAATATGAACGTGAGATCGAAGAAATCCTACGCAATCTGGAAAGCACGGGTCCCAAAGCGAGCCGTGGGCAAAAATTTGGTGAGAATTTCCGTCGCAAACCAGGCAACCGCCCGCCGTCACGCGGATGGAATTATTTCCTGGCGCGCCTGAAACCCACCGATTGGTTCATTGTTGCTGCGGTGGTAGGGGCATTGATCGCCGGGGGTGTTGCCTATGTGCGTGGTCCGGGTTTTGTCACCGGGATCATCGCTATCTTGAGCTTTCTCTGTTTACTGGCTGCAATCCTTTCTCCTTTTATCTCTCGGCCACCAGCCAGGCGCTATACGCGCGAGGGCAATATCACGCGGTTACGCTTTAATCCCTTCCGGGGCATCGTCACGCGCTGGAATCTCTTCGTCTTGAAGAGACGATACCGTCGGAAAAATGATCGCTAAACCTCTGGTCTTCTCCACCAGAGGATACTCCTTCGAATCTTCTGACGTTCTCAGAATCCTTTCAGCTTTCTCACAGGCTCTATTCAGCAAGCAGTGCTATAGTCGCATGTAAGGGGCAAAACAAAGCCGTCGGTCATTAATTGCGCATTTCCTTAGAGGTTATACTGCCCACTCTCAAGGTGGCTCGTACTTCTCACGGATATATTTGCATGCTGAAAGGAACACTAGTATGGCTCATCGGGAGCATCTTGATCGGCTCAATCAGGGCATAGGGGTATGGAACGCCTGGCGGAGGCAGCATCCCGCTATACAACCAGATCTCAGCGGCGCTTACCTTGCAGGGGCGAATCTCCGAGGAGCTAACCTCACCAATGCCAACCTCGCGGAAGCTAATCTGAGAAGAGCGAGCCTCTACCATGCAGATCTCAGTCACGCTAACCTCGCGGGGGCCAATCTTATGGGAGCTGACCTCGCAAAAGCGAATCTGAGAGGCGTAAGCCTCGAATCGGCGGATCTCCGAGGAACGAACCTCAGCCATAGCATATCTGAACAAGAAGCCTGTGTCAGGTCCGAATAATATCTGGCATACGATAAAATTCCGTCTTTACAAACTTTTTACAGATTTCTGCCCATGTTTTGATGTACATCGTCTATACTGAGGCTATGTGCAAGTAGCGGCGTGAGATACTATTGCTATCAGCCGCTGAAGATGAGTTGCACCGACAAATCTGTAATGTGAAGATGAGAATATCTGCTCATCGTTTGTGTAAGGACAACCATGCGATGAAAAAAATCGTTGTTTCAGCCATTATTATAGGCATCTTTGTTCTGTATAGTTTTATCCATGCTCAATCTGCTCCTGTTGCCGTGGTACCAAATACTTCGCCATCATCGAGCTCATCATCAAGTTCAGCCGCGGCCCCTTCCTCGACTGCGGCTCCGAGCGCACCCAGTACGTCAGGTTCGCTCTACAAGGATGGGTCGTATACGGGAAGTGTTGCCGACGCGCAATGGGGAGTGGTGCAGGTCAAAGCGATCATTCAGAATGGGAAAATCACTAGCGTGCAATTTTTGCAATATCCCAGTGATCACGGTTATTCAGTACAGGTCAATAACTATGCAGACCCGCAGCTCTCCAGCGAAGCCATCCAGGCTCAAAGCGCCAATGTTAATATCATAACCGGCGCTACCGATTCCAGCGAGGCGTTCATGCAATCACTCTCGGATGCACTTTCGCAGGCACATGCATAACCCATGAAACAACTCCAACTGCTGATGGGCATGCCCATTACCGTCGAGATACTGGATTCCAGCGTGACAGAAGCTGATATAGAAAACGTCTTTGCCTCTTTTCGCGCCGTTGATGCTACGTTTAGCACGTACAAAGAATACAGCGAAATTTCGAAAATCAATCGAGGCGAGCTTGCTGAAGACGAATATAGCGATACGATGAAAACGATTCTGGTATTAAGCGAGCAAGCCAGGCAAGCAACGCGGGGCTATTTCGACATCCGGCATCATGGTCTCATTGATCCTTCTGGCATCGTCAAAGGCTGGGCCATCCTTCAGGCCACACAACTGTTAAAAGAAGCCGGATTTAGCAATTTCTACATTGATGCCGGCGGTGACATCCAGGTATCGGGAACGAAAGATGGGAACCCCTGGCGCATCGGTATCCGTAACCCGTTCAATCGCCAGGAACAGGTGAAAATTCTGGCGATCACGGATAGGGGTATTGCCACCTCTGGGACAGCCATTCGCGGGCAGCATATCTATAATCCGCATCATCCAGATATGCCGCTTCAGGATATCGTGAGCCTGACCGTCATCGGCCCCAATGTATACGAAGCTGATCGGTTTGCAACGGCGGCTTTTGCCATGGGGAAAAGGGGTATCTATTTCATCGAACAGTTATCAGGGTTTGAAGGCTATATGATCGATGCTTCCGCACGAGCAACTTTTACCAGCGGTTTTGAAAGGTACGTTTTGTAATATGATAAAGCTCATCGACTATGTTCTGGATCGCGTCACTATGTATCGCCTGGTCCTCTATATCCTTATTGGCCTCATCGCTTTCGCAACAGCCTGCTCGTTTTTTCAACTGCTTTCTTTTTCGCCACTATCGCTGCTCTTCTCAACCGCATTTCTGGTCATTCTCTGCTGGGCGGCAAATTGGTTCCTCGCAAGCATCTTTGCAGTCCCAACCAACGTGGAATCAGCCTACATCACCGCTCTCATCCTGGCGCTGATCATCGATCCCGCCAGATCAATAAATGATCTTCCGTTTCTTGGCTGGGCGGCGATCCTGGCGATGTCTTCCAAATATATTCTTGCCCTATACAATAAGCATCTCTTTAACCCTGCCGCCATAGCAGTCGTCATTACCGCGTTTGCGCTTGGTGAATCCGCTAGCTGGTGGGTGGGAACCGCGTGCATGCTGCCTGCCGTCCTGCTGGGCGGCGTGCTGCTGGTGCGTAAATTACGTCAGGGAGAGATGGTCTTGCTTTTTGTGATGACTGCGCTCATTACCGTTTTGATCGTCAGCCTCGTGCAGGGGCTTTCTGTTCTGAAAGAACTCCAGCTATTGTTGATAGAGTCGCCGCTTTTTTTCTTTGCAACTGTTATGCTGACCGAACCGCTGACCGCACCACCCACCAAAAAACTGAAAGGCATCTATGCGGTAATTGTTGGCGTCTTGTTCGTTCCACAGGTGCATCTCGGACCTATCTACCCTACCCCCGAGCTGGCGCTGGTCATTGGCAACCTCTACTCCTACATTGTCAGCCCCAGGCAGAAAGTGGCGCTCAAGCTGAAAAGAAAAAGTAAAATTGCATCCAACATTGCTGATTTCGTTTTCAAGCCATCGCAGCGATTGGTATACAAACCTGGGCAATATATGGAGTTTACGCTTGCGCATCCGAAACCGGATAGTAGGGGCAATCGCCGCTATTTTACGCTTGCCTCATCACCAACCGAGGATAGTCTCCACCTGGGCGTACGGTTTTACGATAATGGCAGCAGTTTCAAGAAATTCCTCTATAAACTGGATGGCCGTAAAACCATGATCGCGGGACAGATCGCCGGAGATTTCACGCTGCCCAACGACCCCGCGCAAAAATTGGTTTTCATTGCTGGCGGCATCGGTATTACCCCATTCAGGAGCATGTTGAAATATCTCATCGACATGAGACAGCCACGAGATATTGTCCTGCTCTACGCAAATAAGCAGGCGAATGAAATCGCTTATGGAGACGTTTTAAACGATGCGCAAACGCGGCTTGGTATCCGGGTGTATTACACGCTCACCGATACGAAAGCAATTCCGCGAAATTGGCGTGGCTTCGTCGGCAGAATACATGAAGACATGCTTTTGAGAGCCATTCCAGACTATCAAGAGCGAACGTATTATCTATCAGGTCCCCCAGACATGGTGAGAGCGTATGAACACATACTGAAAAATATGGGCGTAAAATATAACCAGATTAAAAAAGACTTTTTCCCAGGGCTTGTGTAGCTCTCTGCTTGTAAAGCTCGTGGGCTTGTCAAAACAGGCGCGGTTGTTGCATTTCGCTAGCGTCTGCCTCATCTTGCCAGGATAAGGGCGGCAATGGTTGCAGCGCGCCGACACGTTGATAGAGCGCGGCGCAGATGTCTGGCGAGTGCTTTTCAAAGGGGCAGTGGCAAAAGACATACACGGTCATGCCTTGTTTGAGCCACTGCGCTATTTGTTGCGCCCAGTTGTCAAGAAATGAGAGGTTGACCTCCATGCGTGGATGTCCGATATAACGCAAGAAGGCAAAATCGGCTGTGGCTGCGATCTGTATGGGAAGATTGGGTTTGCGTTCGCGCGCCTGAAGTACGGCCTGTTCCTCGGCAGAGCCTGTGCGGATCGGCCTCGTGTCCATCATTACTCGCGCGGCATGGTAGCGTGTGAGCAAGGTGTTCAATACTGGAGCATGTTGCTCCCGGTAAAAGTCGGGGTGACGTACCTCTACTGCTAAACGCGCGTCGGTCGGCCAAAAAGCAAGAAATGTTTCTAGCTGTGACAACTGAGCTGGCCCAAAAGCTGGCGGAAGTTGCAGAAATATCGGACCGAGGCGCGACCCTAAGCCACGCATACGTTCCACGAAAAAGAGGGCTTCGTCTCTTGTTTGATCAAGGCGCGCTTCGTGACTGATGCCGCGGGAGACTTTGGGACAGATGCGAAAGGTAGGTGGTGTCTCCTCGCGCCAGCGAGCAACAATTTCGGCGGAAGGAAGGGCATAGAAGACCGTATTCCCCTCGACAGCAGTCAAGCGCCTGCTATAGAGGTGCAAGAAATCGCCTGCTGGCGTGCGGGCGGGGAAAAAGCTTCCCACCCATTCTTTATAGCCCCACATTGGACAGCCGATGAAAAACATTATTTCCCTCCTTTTTCTCCTATTGTAGCCAGAGACGAAGCAATGTGCAAGGTGAGAGTTGGATAATTCAGAACAAATGTTTGATGATTTCCGTCTCGTCTGGTACAATGATGTCATGAAACGGTTATGAGTTTTGGCCTTTAAAGGAGATAAGATGGAAGACAGCAGTATCACTGTGAGCGTCAGCATGGACATCGCACTTGCGTCGGCGGAGGCGTTCGATGCGTTCATCGACGAGTTCGCCATCGCTCTTATCAAGGGAGGAATGGGTCTGGAAGCGGGTCCGAACGGGCGCGTGACCGAGGGAGAGTTAGAAGTGGGCCGTGTGGTCTCCTGGGAGCCTGGAGAACTGATCCGGCTCCAATGGCATCTGGTGGGCTGGCCGGATGAGGAGATGACAGACATCGAGATGCGATTTGAGCCGGTCGATGGCGGCACGCGGGTACAGTTTGTCCATCGCGGATGGGGCGGTCTGATCGGTAACAAGGGTGAGCTTGTGGGCTGGTTCGCGAGTGCAGTGGCCGCGCCATTCCTACAGGCGACAACACCCGTGGGCCTGGGGAACTGGCTGACCGACCGACAGGCGCGCCGTCCGTCAGGTGCGCAGGCGCGCTCTTTCTATCGCGATCCGCTCTACCACTATCCCAATTTCCGTGTGATCCTGGCGGAACTGGCGTTGACCTCTGACGATTATCTCGTTGAGGTGGGCTGTGGAGGAGGCGCACTCTTGAAGGATGCGCTTCTGAGCGGATGCCGCGCGGCAGCGGTCGATCACAGCCCGGATATGGTGCGGCTCGCGCGGGAGGTGAACCACGAAGCTGTAGCAGAAGGTCGGCTAGCGGTCCGGCACGCGAATGCTGATTCTTTACCATTCCCTGACGCGACATTTACCTGCGCGACTATGACGGGTGTTCTCGGCTTCCTGCCTGATCCGGTTGCGGCCCTGCGAGAAATGCGGCGCGTACTCTCTTCCGGCGGTCGGATTGTCGTGCTAGGAAGCGGTCCCTCCGAGCGGGGAACGCCGGCCGCTCCCGAACCGATGGCTTCACGGTTGCGTTTCTACGAGGACGACGAACTCAAGCGACTGGCCGAAGCGGCAGGCTTTGAGAGCGCGCAGGTGGTGCGGCGAGACCTCGAGCCATTCGCGCGGCAGGCAGGCGTGCCGGAGGAGCATCTCGCGCTCTTCGCGGGAGAAGGTGCGCCGTTCCTGCTTGCCCGCAAAGACTGATCTACGCCATAGCGTCTTCGAGTATTCGTTGTATATAGTTCTCGTAATCGGGTAGTTGGCGCTGATAGTCTCCAGTCATCAGCGGCGATGAGATCATGAAATCCGCCGTAGCGCGGTTGCAGGCGACAGGAATGTTCCAGACAACTGCTATGCGTAAGAGAGCTTTTACGTCGGTATCATGTGGCTGCTGTGTGAGCGGGTCCCAGAAGAAGATCAGCAAATCAATTTCATGCTCGGATATCTTCGCCCCAATTTGTTGGTCGCCTCCCAGGGGTCCGCTCTGGAGCTTGTGAATCTCAACACCCAATTGTTGTTCCAATATCTTGCCGGTGGTTCCCGTTGCAAACAGTTCATGCTGAATCAGCAGAGGGGCATTGTAAGCTGCCCATTCCAGGAGATCATGTTTTTTATTATCGTGCGCCACAAGGGCGATTCTTTTTTTGTATTCCATAATATCTATTATACCACATCATTTTGGTATCCTGATACAAAGGTTCACTTTATGGTGTTCATGTTGTATGCTGACAGGTAGACTGGAGTTGATGGAATAGCGAAAGAGATATGTTCATGGCGACCCAGGTGAAATCTCCCTGTGATGAAGGCGTTGTGCGTGCCGCGCCAGATGTGCGGCGTGCAACGCCCAATGTTGGCCGCTGGGTGCTGTTGGCGACGATCATGGGGTCGAGCATGGCTTTTATCGACGGCTCGGTCGTCAATGTCGCGCTGCCGGTCATTCAGGTGGAACTGAATGCGACCGCGACGAACGTGCAGTGGGTAGTGGAAGCTTATTTGCTCTTCCTGGGCGCGCTCATTCTGGTGGGCGGCTCGCTGGGCGATCACTTCGGGCGCAGACGCGTTTTTGCTATCGGTATTGCTATCTTTACCGTATCATCGATCTGGTGCGGTCTCGCGCCAGATCTGCTCGCACTTATTTTAGGACGCGCTATTCAGGGCATTGGCGGCGCGCTGCTCGTACCGGGCAGCCTCGCGATCATCAGCGCCTCGTTCAGCGAGGAGCAGCGCGGGCGCGCGTTCGGCACCTGGTCGGGCTTTACCTCGGTCACATCGGTAGTCGGCCCTGTCCTGGGCGGCGTGTTGGTGCAATATGCCTCCTGGCGCTGGGTTTTCTTTCTCAACGTGCCGCTCGCCGTAATCGTTCTCATCGTCTTGTTCTGGCGCGTACCTGAAAGTCGCGATGAAAGCGCGACGGG
>DATLSW010000205.1:0-24876 GCA_035533955.1 Ktedonobacteraceae bacterium
CAAGAGGCGGTTGTTTCGGATAAACCCGTTAAAAATGAGGATTACATTGTTGACATCTTTTTTCATGCTGGCGTCACCGACACGCTGGCGGAAAGCGTCATTACCGGCGCGGCCATGCTGGGCATCACAGGATTGGAGCAGGTGGAGACAGGTACGCGCTATCGTTTCGACGCCCGCCTGAGCGAGGCCGAAGTACGCGCGCTCACCGAAGCCCTGCTTTATAATCCGGTCATTCAACGCTACACCCTACATACGCCTGATCATGTGAGGGCAGAAACGGATGTGGCGGCGCAATTCATTGCGCCATCGGCATCGGATATGGGTGATGATGAGACAGGCACAATTATTACCTCTCCCCCGGAGAGGCTGTGCGCCGTCACATCTACACCTACCTCTACATATACCCCAACCTATATTCCCGTAGGGGCCGATGTATCGCGCCCTATGACCGATGAGCAATTACTGATCCTGAGCAAGCAGGGGATGCTCGCCTTAAATCTGGACGAACTGCAAGCCATCCAGCAGCATTACCGCGTTCAGGGCCGCGAACCGACGGACGTGGAGCTAGAAACGCTGGCGCAAACGTGGTCGGAACATTGCTCGCACAAGACGTTCAAGGCGACGATTCGCTATCGTGAAGTCGCTGAGCAGGGCCAGAGCGGCGCAGAGGAGACCATTCATGGCTTGCTCAAACAGTATCTCATGCGCGCGACCGAAACTGTCAAGCCATCCTGGCTGGTTTCGGCCTTCAGCGACAATGCCGGCATCATACGTTTCACTGAAACGCATGATATCGCTTTCAAGGTCGAGACGCACAACCATCCTTCGGCGATTGAACCCTTTGGAGGGGCCAACACGGGTGTGGGCGGCGTGATCCGCGACGTGCTGGGCGTCTCGGCGCAGCCCATCGCCTGCACGGACATTCTCTGCTTCGGCCCGCCGGATACGCCCATTGACAGCTTGCCTGCTGGCGTTCTCTCGCCGCGGCGCATAGCCGGCGGCGTGGTCAACGGCGTGCGCGACTACGGCAACAAGATGGGCGTGCCGACGGTAAACGGCGCGATCCTCTATCACGAGGGCTACATTTATAACCCGCTCGTCTTCTGCGGCTGCGTCGGCCTCTTACCGCACGGCAGCCATCCGCGCGACGTGCAGCCAGGCGATCATATCGTTGTGCTGGGCGGGCGCACCGGGCGCGACGGCATCCATGGCGCGACCTTCTCGTCCGGCGAGATGAGCAGCGCTATCAATGCCCAGGCAGGCAGCGCGGTACAGATCGGCGCGCCGATTACCGAGAAGAAAGTCGCCGACGTGATTGTGCAGGCGCGCGACCGCGGACTGTATCACGCCATTACCGACTGCGGCGCGGGCGGCTTCTCCTCGGCCATCGGCGAAATGGGCGCGGAAACGGGCGTTTCGGTGGCATTAGATAAAGCTCCGCTCAAATACCAGGGACTGGCTCCCTGGGAAATCTGGCTTTCCGAGGCCCAGGAACGCATGGTACTGGCCGTTCCGCCTCAGCATCTCGACGAATTGCTGGCGCTGTGCGAGATCGAAGAGGTCGAAGCCAGCATCATCGGCACGTTCACAGACACACATCATCTTATCGTAGCCTATCACGGCGCAACGGTAGCCGACATAGACATGGCGTTTCTCCACGACGGCAGGCCGGACAGGATATTGGACGCCGTGTGGACGCGCCAGCCTGAACGATGGGATAGCATACCTTCTTCCGGCACAGCAACCTATCAACGTGACGATCTCGGCCCAACGCATTATGCCCCGACGCTGCTGGCCTTGCTGCGTCATCCAACCATCGCCTCGAAAGAAGACGTGGTGCGCCGCTATGATCATGAAGTGCAGGGCGCGACAGTTCTCAAGCCGCTCGTCGGCAAAACCGGCAACGGGCCGGGCGATGCCGCCGTGCTGCGTCCCATCCTCGACGAACCAATACAAGCGGGTATCGTGATCGCCAACGGCATCAATCCGCTTTATGGAGCTTTCGATCCCTACCACATGGCGCTCAACGCCATCGATGAAGCTCTGCGTAACCTGACCGCCGTGGGCGGCGACATCGCACGCGCGGCCATCCTTGACAACTTCTGTTGGGGCAACCCCAACGATCCAGAACAACTGGGGATGCTGGTACGCGCCGTCAAGGGCTGCCATGATGCCGCCGTGGGTTTTGGCGTGCCATTTATCTCCGGCAAAGACAGCCTGAACAACGAATATCGCGACGGCGACACGCGCCTGCCCGTCATGCCCACGCTGCTCATTTCAGCCATCGGCGTCATTGACGACGCGGCGCAAACCGTTGACATGTCATTCAAATCTCCCGGCAACCTGCTCTACCTCGTCGGCGCGACACGCGAGGAGATGGCTGGATCGCATTACGCCGCAGTGGTTGGAAACGAAATATTCGAGCAATTTTTCCCTTACGCGGTCGCTCCAAAAGTGAATATCAGCCATGCCTACGATATCATGAAGGCCGTAGGCGCCGCGGTGCGCAAAGGGCTGGTCTGTTCCTGCCATGACCTTTCCGAAGGCGGCCTGGCGGTGGCGCTGGCGGAAATGGCGATTGCCGGAGCGCTGGGCGCGCGTGTAGACCTGGGTACTGCCCCGCCGCAAGACATAGAGCGCAATGTCTGGAATATCGTGCGTTTATTCAGCGAGTCGCCCTCGCGCTTCATCGTCGAGGTGACACCCGACCGCTGGCAAGCGTTTGAACAGCATATGCGCGCCAGCAGGATAGACGAGGTAAAACACATCGGCGTCGTTACCACTAGCGGCTATCTCGACGTCTATGATCGTGACGAGCTGATCTATCTGCCCATAGCGCAATTGCAACAGGCATGGAACCGGAAAGGAGAGCAGGCATGAGCCAGTCAATGCAGCCACGCGCCCTTGTCTTACGAGCGCCCGGCATCAACTGTGACCGCGAGGCGGCCCATGCCTGCCGTTTAGCGGGCTTCGCAACAGATTTGCTGCACATCAACCAGTTGATCAAAGAACCACAGAGGCTGCTCGACTATCATCTCCTGGTGATCCCCGGCGGTTTCTCCTATGGCGACGATCTGGGCGCGGGGACGCTGCTTGCCAAAAACCTGACCATCCACCTCGGTAAGCAGTTGGGGCAGTTCATCGAGGATGAACGTCTGATCCTCGGCATTTGCAACGGTTTTCAGGCGCTGGTGCGCGCGGGCTTGCTGCCCGGCCACATCAATGATGTACCATATAACGCGACGCTGACCGATAACGCTTCCGCGCAGTTCGAGTGTCGCTGGGTCACGCTGACCGCGCTGCCAGGACGCTGCATCTTCACGCGCGGCATCATCCATCCTATTCAATTGCCGGTAGCGCACGGCGAGGGACAATTCGTTTTGCAAGGCGATGCTACTCACTTGTTGGCACTACGGCAGGTTCCACTCGTATACAGCGAACCAGAACCCGTATACAGCGAGCCAGGGCGACCGCCACAATTTGACCAGCCAGGGCGACCGCCTGAATTTGACCAGCCAGGGCGACCGCCTGAATTTGACCAGCCAGGGCGACCGCAAGGGTCGCCCCTACCCTCATCATTTACCGATCAACGCAATGATACGAGGGTAGGGGCGACCCTTGCGGTCGCCCTGGAATACTCTGGAAAACCGGAATACTCTGGGAATCTGGAAAACGCGCCGTACCATACATTGCCTTATCCCTCGAACCCCAACGGCTCTCTCGAAAATATTGCCGGTATCTGCAATGAGGCTGGCAATATTTTTGGCCTGATGCCTCATCCCGAACGCTATGTATCGGCCCTGCAACACCCGCAGCGCAAAGGAATGCCCGATGGCACTGGCGATGGTCTGCTGATCTTCAAAAACGCCTATGAATATGCATCAAAGCATGTGGCGGCGCAATTTATTGCGCCAGGATCAATCCCGGTTGCTTCTGACTGGCGCAATGAATTGCGCCGCCACACACCGACGGAGCAACCAGCATATGCCGCGAGCGGCGTCGATATTGACGCCGCCGATCAGGCTAAAGAGATGATGAAAGAGGCGGTACGATCTACGCATGGGCCGACGGTGCTGGCAGGCATGGGCGCGTTCGCTGGGATGATCGATATCGCGGATGTGCAGCAGATGCGCAAACCCGCGCTGGTCGCCTCGACAGACGGCGTCGGCACGAAAACGCTGCTCGCGGCGCAGGCGGGACGCTACGATACCATCGGCCGCGATCTCGTTCATCACTCGGTGAACGATCTGCTGACGCAGGGCGCGCGCCCGCTCTTCTTCATGGATTACCTGGCAATGGGCAGACTCGATCCAATGCAGGCGGCGGCCATCGTGCGCGGCGTGGCCGCGGCATGCCGCGGCGTGGGCTGCGCGTTGTTGGGAGGCGAGACGGCGGAGATGCCGGACGTCTACCTGCCCGGCGCGTTCGACCTGGCCGGAACTGTTGTGGGCGTCGTCGAGCAGGACAGCATTATCAACGGCAGCGCGATCCGCCCCGGTGATGTGCTGCTCGGCCTGCCATCGAGCGGCCTGCACACCAATGGCTACTCACTGGCAAGAAAAGTCTTTGCTCACTATCCATACGATACCATGTTCCCTGAACTTGGCGAAGCCCTGATCGATGCACTCTTACGTCCGCATCGCTGCTATCTGCGCGAGATACAGGCATTGCAGGAAGCTGGCATTGCTCTTAAAGGTATCGCGCACATCACAGGCGGCGGTTTTCAGGGCAACATCTCGCGCATCTTGCCCGCCGGCGTCGAGGCCGAGATTGATACGTCGTTGTGGGAAATCCCACCGCTCTTCGCCTTGATCGCCCGCCTGGGCAAAGTGAGCCGCGAAGAGATGTTCCGCACGTTTAATATGGGTGTGGGCATGGTACTGGTTCTCGCGGCGGATCAGATCGAGCAAGCGCACTCAATTGTACCAAAATTATTGCATGTGGGATATGTCAGAGAAGGCAATAGCGTCACGATTCTATGAAAGGACAATCATCAATGGCAAATCAGCCAGTTTTTGGCCCTATGCTGGCCGAAGGCAAAACCAAAATTATCTATACAGACCCGGAGGATAGCAGCCTCGTCTACATGATCAGCAAAGACCAGATCACGGCTGGCGACGGCGCGCGGCGCAGTGAACTGGCGGGCAAGTCGCGCTGGAGTACCATTACGACAGCCAACGTGTTTCGTCTGCTCAACGACGAGGATATCGCCACGCATTTTGTCGAGCAAGTCGATGACACGACGCTGCTGGTCAAACGCTGCATGATGCTGCCCGTCGAGCAGGTCATGCGGCGCATCGCCACCGGCTCGTATCTCAAGCGAAATCCGGAGGTCAGCGAGGGAACGCGCTTTGACCCGTTGCTGGTCGAGACATTCCTGAAAGACGACGCGCGCCACGATCCGCAAATCTGGCCTGAAGACATCGTCAACATGGGGCTGGCGTCGCTGGCGGAGATTGATTGGATGGCCGAGCAGGGACGGCGCGTCTTCGAGACGCTTGAACGCGCCTGGGCCAGCATCGACGTGACGCTGGTCGATCTCAAGATCGAGTTTGGCCGCGCGCCCGCGTCGGGCGGGGACAAGCCCGCGCCCCTACTGGTTGCCGATGTCATCGACAACGATAGCTGGCGGCTCTGGCCCGGCGGCGACAAGCACCGGATGCTCGACAAGCAGGTCTATCGCAACCTGCAAAGCGTCACCGCCGCGGCGCTGCAAGACGTAGCCGACCGCTACGCCCTGGTGGCGGATCTGACCGGCAAACTGGCAGGAAAATAATGGTTGTAACGCCCCCACGGGTAATGTTACATAGGTAACATTGCAAGGAGAAAACAATGGAGAGATTGCATGATGCCTGCGGCATTGTTGGGATTTACGCCCGACAACACGACGAGAGTATCGATGTGCGCCGCTACCTCACGCTGGCATTGACGGCCCTACAACATCGCGGCCAGGAGAGCGCGGGCATGGCGGTCTATGATCGCGAGGGGAAGATCGTTCACCGCGTTGCTATGGGCAAAGTACGTGACGTCTTCTCCGACACCGGCGCGGGTCTGCCGCCGACGCACTGCGGCATCGGCCATGTACGCTACTCCACGACGGGCTCGAGCTGCGTTGAAAACGCTGGCCCCTTTGTCGTCGGCGCGGAAACCGTCTCAGCGCAGGCCATCGCCGTCGCGCACAACGGCAATCTCGTCAACGGGGCGGCGCTGCGCCAGCAGATTCCCGCGCCGCTGCTGCAATCGACAACCGACAGCGAGGCCATCGCCTGGCTCCTGCTGCACGCCGAGGGCGCGACGCTGCGCGAGCGCATGATCGCCGTTTTCCCCTACCTGCGCGGCGCGTACAGCCTGGTGATGTTGACGGAAGGTAAGTTGTATGCCATGCGCGATCCGTGGGGAATGCGCCCGTTATGCATAGGACGCCTCGGCGACAGTTGGCTCGTGGCTTCGGAGTCCTGCGCCTTCGAGCGCGCGGGAGCCGATCTGCTGCGCGAGGTTGAGCCGGGCGAACTGATCACCATCGACGAGCAAGGAATGCACGCGGAAGTATTAGTTAACCTGCCGCGCCACGCCCTGTGCGTCTTTGAATACATCTATTTCTCCGATGCCACCAGCCGCCTGAGCAATCGCTATGTCTATAACGTGCGCGAAGCTCTGGGGCGCGAATTGGCGCTTGAGCATCCCGTCGAGGCCGACCTGGTCGTTCCCGTGCCAGACTCGTCCATCCCGGCGGCTCTGGGTTACGCCGCCGCTTCCGGCATCCCTTATGGACAGGCCATCATCAAAAACCGTTACAGTGATCGCACCTTTATTAAGCCCGATCAACGCCTGCGCCAGTTAGAGGTTGACCTGAAATTCAACCTCGTCAAGCCCAAGATCGAGGGCGCGCGGCTGGTCATCGTCGATGACTCGATTGTGCGGGGCAATACGATGAAGCGGCTGGTGGCGGCGCTGCGGCACAAAGGCGTGAAGGAGATCCACCTGCGTTCCAGCGCGCCGCCCCTGCGCCATCCCTGCCATTTCGGCATCGACATTCCACAGGAAAGCGAACTGATCGCCGCCGGGCGCAGCGTGCAAGAGATCGCTGATTATATCGGCGTAGATAGCCTGGGCTACCTGAGTGTGAGCGGGCTAGGCCGCGCCATCGCCGATACTCAAACAGACAAGGACGACAAGGAAGCGGCGCGTGACTTCTTGCACCGCGGCTTCTGCTACGGCTGCATGGAGACGGGCGGCTGGCCCTTCGATCCCGCGGCGATGCAACATATTGTACCTGATAAGCAGCTTATTACACTGCAACGTAGCTCGTAGGGATACCCTCATTGCTCCCTTGATCCAGGCCAGTCGAGCGCGCCCGCGGCGCGGGTAACACAATTGCGAGAAAGAGGCACATGGAATGCGCATAGTGATCATCGGCTCAGGCGCGCGCGAACACGCGCTGGCCTGGAAACTGACCCAGAGCAGGCGCGTCACCCACCTGTACGCCGCGCCGGGCAATCCGGGCATCGCGGAGTTGGGCGAATGCGTGCCAATCGGCGTCACGCAGTTGGACGAACTGACCGATTTTGCCGAACGCCGCCACGTCGATCTGACCGTGGTCGGTCCGGAAACGCCACTCATCGACGGCATCGCCGACCGCTTTCGCCAGCGCGGCCTGCCCATCTTCGGGCCGGCCGCGGCGGGCGCGCAGTTGGAAGGCAGCAAAGCCTTCGCCAAAGAACTCATGGCGGCGCGTGGCATTCCAACGGCGCAGCACCGCACCTTTACCAACGCCAGAGACGCGCTGGCTTATCTGGAAGAACACGGCGCGCCCGTCGTTGTTAAGGCCGACGGCAACGCGGCGGGCAAGGGAGCCATCGTCGCGCTGGACATGCAAACAGCCCGCGAGGCCGTGCGCGAGATGATGATCGAGCGTGTTTTCGGCGCGGCGGGCAACGTCGTGGTCATCGAAGACTACGTGCAGGGCGATGAAATCGGATCGACGGCCATCTGCAACGGCACGCATTATTTCCCTTTGACCCTGACCCAGGATCACAAACGCGCTCTGGACGATGATCAAGGTCTGAACACCGGCGGCATGGGCGCGTACACGCCGCTTGCTTTTGTTGGCGCCGCCCAGGAACGGCGCATCTACGAGCAGATCATCGCGCCAACGCTCAACGCGCTTCACGAGCGCGGCATCGCCTTCTCCGGCGTACTCTACTCCAACATTATGCTCACAGAACGCGGGCCGGTGGTCCTCGAACACAACACGCGCTTCGGCGACCCCGAAACGCAGGCGCTCATGCTGCTGCTAAAAGCCGATCTACTCGATATCCTGTCATTCGCGGAACGACCCTCGTCGCCGCCCGGTGACATCTGGCATTCCGGCAGTGCCGTCAGCCTGACGCTGGCATCCGGCGGCTATCCCGGCAAGTATCGCACCGGCATCCCCATTACGGGCATCGCCGAAGCGGAGAGTATTCCTGGCGTGCAGGTCTTCCACGCCGGTACGGCCCTGCAAGACGGCACGCTCGTCACAGCTGGCGGGCGCGTCCTCAGCGTGGCCGCCCACGGTCAGTCACTGCAAGAGGCCGTGCAGAAAGTCTACGAAGCGGCGGCGCGTATCTCATTCGAGGGCATGCACTATCGGAAAGATATTGCGAAACGTGGATTACAATAATTGTAGGGGCGGCCCTTGTGGCCGCTCACAATCGTGATAGTAAGGAATTTATCCAATGCCACCACACGTCATCATCATTATGGGCAGCAAGGGCGACCTGGCACATGCCCAGGCCATCGCGAAAACGCTCAGGTCGCTGGAGATCGACCATGTCATGCGCGTCTGCTCGGCGCACAAGGCCACGCGGCGTCTGCTCGACCTGTTGAGCGAGTACGAGCAACAAGGGCCGCTCGTCTATATCACCATCGCCGGGCGCTCCAACGCGCTCTCCGCCGTCGTTGACGCCAACACGCGCTATCCCGTCATCGCCTGCCCGCCGTACAGCGAGAAGTTCGCGGGCATGGACGTTCTCTCGTCGCTGCGCCTGCCGTCGGGCATCGCCTCGCCCACAATCCTGGAGCCGGACGGCGCGGCCTTGCTCGCCGCCAAGATGCTCGCGCTCTCCGATGCGCAACTGATGCAGCGTCTCCTCGCCTACAAGGAGCAGTATGCCGCCGACCTGCTCAAGGCTGACGCAGAGGTACAGCAGCAATGAGCGGCAGCGCGGGCGAACAATCTGATTGGAAGATCATCGACAGGACAGAAGAGATGGCGCGG
Organism: Ktedonobacteraceae bacterium; assembly: GCA_035533955.1. GTDB lineage: Bacteria > Chloroflexota > Ktedonobacteria > Ktedonobacterales > Ktedonobacteraceae > CADDZH01. Next base: position 9,260 of record DATLSW010000205.1, read on the forward strand.
AAGACGCTGCGCCTGGGCGTCCTCATCTCCGGCGACGGCAGCAACTTACAGGCGCTGATCGACGCTATCGAACAACGCGAACTGCCGGGCGTGGAAATCGCGCTCGTGGTCAGCAACAGGGCCGATGCCTATGGCATCCAGCGCGCGCTCAAGCATCGCATTCCGGTGATCTATCTACCGTGGCAAAAACGATCGGCGCTTCCCTCAACAGGCAATAGCATGTCTACCAGCGAAGCGAAATTGACCGCGCTTCTACACCTCTTTCAGATCGATCTGATCGCGTGCGCGGGCTGGATGCGTATTTTCACTCCAGCCTTCGTGAGCCAGTTTCCGCGCCGCCTGATCAACCTGCACCCTGCGCTGCTGCCGGATGATGGCATCGGCGATATCTTCACGACCAGCGACGGCACGGTGATCCCCGTCTTTCGCGGCCTGCACGTCGTCAGGCAGGCTCTTGAAGCGGGCGTCAAGGTAACGGGCAGCACCTTGCACTACGTCACGCCGGAAGTCGATGCCGGGCCGGTCATCTGCCGCGCCGAAGTTGCTATCGGGCCAGGCGATACAGAAGAGAGCCTGCATGAACGCATCAAGCAAGTGGAACATAAGCTGATTGTGAAGGGGATAAGAATCAGTTTTTGAGAACTTGTGTGACATCCCTCCAAAATTCCGCGCTTTCGGGCCAAAGCTAACCTCAAAAAAGGCCAGGTGGCTGCGTATACCATTTCAGTTGCACGTAAGACAACGCACCATCTTGTAGATTACTCACTTTTCAAGGAGGTCGCTCATGGCCCTGACTGCCGGACACGCTGCATATGCAGCGTTGCATGAAGACGGCTTGAACAAATTTATTCGTAATGTGTACCTTGTACGACCGCATTACTTTCACTACGCTACCAGTCTGTTTGGTGGCGGTAGCACCAGCATTGACCTGCTCAGCCCGATCGATGTACCCGGCCTGGGATCGGTCATCCAGTACTCGATTGCAATCAGTCAGCCCGTGATTGATTTTGTACCCGAAGATGCTGGTTCCACGTTGCCTGCTCCTCTCACACTCGGCCTTGATCAATTCAGCATCACCGCCGAAGTGCAATTCTGCATTGCCTGTGGCCTGATCGACAAACGCAAGCCAGGGACATTTTTTAATGAAGATAGAGCCAGTGAATGGTCGCCCAAAAGGCTCTGTACGGTTCTCCATCTTTGGGCTGTTGGTCATCCAACGGTTGAGCCTCTCAGCATGACCGACAAGTTGATTGGTCTCCAAATTGATCAAATTGTGGTGAAGAACATTTGTGATTTGGAGCAGATTGTAGAGTGTATTGCCAAAGACATGGTAAATGCGCTGTTAGCGAAATTGCAGCAAAAAGTTAGTGAGTTGGTACTTGGCGCGTTTGGCCTCATGCTTGCCGCTGGCCCAGAAATAAGCGATGATCAGCTCAAAATCTGGGGCGATATCGTATAGAAGCGTGAAGGAGAGAAATCATGGATGCAACGATTGCCGTAAGTGAAGGTGGCGCAAATCAGTTGATGCAGAAACTGCTGGCTGGGGAGTCAATCTCAAAAAGCGATTCCGCGAGCTGGGGACCTTTCACTGTGGGATATAACGTGAATGTAGCGCTTTCAGGTGGAACCATTGAACTGGTCGATGCTCCTCTCAATATTGTTCGCCTGCACAATCTCAACATTGCGGGGAACGTCGGTGTATTCTTCACCTTCGATCTCGGACAAATCTTACCAAAGATTTGTATTCCGCCGTTTCAGGTTTGCGTAGACATCCCATTCATCGGCACTGTCTGCACGCCCCAGGTGTGTATCCCCTGGCCGCCGCCCATCACGATACCTATCAATCTCCCTTTCTCAGTCAATGTGTCTGCTGACTTTGGACTCTCTGTGAAGGATGCCGGCAGCAATTGGGAAGTCGATCTCCTGGTGTTCCCATTCTCCCTGTTTATTGATCTTTCGCCTATGGCAGGCGCCATTATCAACCAGATCGAGACGACGGTAGACGGGATTCTCAACGGCATACCATTGATCGGCGGCTTGATCGCGTGGCTGGTGAATATGGTACTCGGAGCGCTCAGCGGCGTGCTGTCGGCGATTCTCAGTACGATCAGTTCCTTTATCCACGACGTGATTTTGCTGCTGGACCTGTTCTCGCCTACCATTCCAGTGCCACTGCTTACCTTTGCCAAAACTCAGGCGATGCTTCCGGCTGGCGGGCCTCCTGACCCTGAAGTCGATATCACCATTGCCGCACTGGGAGCGACCATTAACGACCACGAACTCGTAGCGACGGCTGATTTCGCTTAGTACAAGGAGAAAGAGACAATGGATTTCCTCAATTCGCAGCAGCTTACCTACCAGGACGGCTACTTACATGTTTTCCGCTCGCCCGGCATTTACGAGTATCGCATACTATTCTTGCCTCCCGGCTATGAGAACAGCGAGTCTGATACAAGGTATACCATTAACGTGGGCAAGGATGGGAGTGAGGCTGGCAAAGGATCACAACACGACGTGGTTTTGCATTGGAACGCTGATCAACATGCCTACCTCCCTGATCCAGAGAGCGTTACTGCACAGGTTCATGATTATGTACTCTGGCATGTCGAAACAGATACGCCTGCTGCTCCACCCTATAGCATTCGTGGTGAGAGCGATGCTCGCACAGTGTTCGACAGCCGCGGCATGGGCCAACACGATGTACTCACGCACATGTTTTTATTGCCTGGTGAGTATCACTACAGAGTAAATAATAAAGCCGAGGGAGTCGTTCTTGTTGCAAGTCACAAGAATCTACCGTATGAAGTTCATGCTGAAAGGGCATCGAAAGCGCCGCTTGTGCATATTGCCGGAGGTATTCCCAATCCGGAATCGATAGAAATCGTGACAGGACAAACGATAGTCTGGTTTGTGGAGAAGGGAGAGCATGTGACCGTTAGCTTGATCAAATAGCCGCCAGCAACAAACGTCATTGAGCTTCTAACTCATATTCCGCACTCCCTGCCAATCGGACTGCGGAATGTGAGATACAGAACAATCCTTTTGTACAGTGTTTCCTTTTTTTCACGCGGCAGAGATGGTACACTTTTCTCATAAGAGAGGCGTATCACCGCGGCGCAAAGCCTTTCAGGCACAACCCTTTTTGTCGGGGGGCATGAGAGGGCGACTGCCTGGACGGACGAGCCACGGCGAATACGCCATTTTTTACGCCCCGCAACGGCTGTGATACAATAAACACACCATGAACCTGAACCTGTGGGCCGACTCCCATTCCGATGAGCAGCATGAAACGCCTTTACCAGCCACGGCGGTCAAGCTGAGCCATGCCATGTCACAGCGCCGTGTTGAGGCAGCCATGTTGTCCTCGCTGCGCGCCTGGCTCCTGACTGACTACGCCGCCGCTTATTGTCGTTCGCTGCGCGCGACGCCGCTCTATCGCCGCTGCTACTGGATCGACGCCTGGGGACTCGACCCGCGTTCCACGGCAGCCTTGCCAGCGTCAGAGAATGGGAAAAACGCGCAGTCGCAGAAACGCGCGCAGAAGAAGAAAGCGGAACAGCCAGTTTCGCCGCTCCTCCAGCCTATCGTCCAGCTATCTAGAACCCTGACCGAGGAGTGTCCCACGCGCCCATTCGCGCTACACGGCATCATGCTGGAGGAGCGGGCCGCGCCCAAAAACGCTGGTGCGGCGACGACGCGAGAGCAACCCACCTGGCCCAGGGAAAGCGGTATTGTACGCGCCGACTGGCGCGAGCATGGCGCGTCGCTGCTGGCGGCCATCGAGCAGGCTCCGGCCATCTTCCTGCTCAATCCCTTCGGACAGACGCTCTTCGTCCATGATGATCTCGCGCCACTGTACCAGCGCACGACAGCCCCCACTGAACTCTGCCTGCTCATCTCACATATACAGATTGAACGGCATGTGACCGCGTCGGCGCGCAATCCCAACGCCGCCGCCGCGCTCACGGCGCTGCTCCGTACCGACCGCTGGAAGGCTCTGGCAGCAGAACACGACTCGCTCACAAAGATCGGGGGCGTGATTGACCTGCTGCACGCGACCGTGCGGAAGCATCTCCCTTTTGTGCAGTCTCTCTCTGTTCCGGTCATCCGGCAGGCTGCCGTCGTGGCTGATGCTCCCTACACGCTGCTTTTCGCCACGCGCCGCATGGACAGCCTGTTCAGTATGAATGACGCCGTTTGCCTGCATCATCGCCGCCTGGAAGAAGAAAGCAGGCGCGGCCTGCTGAGCGAAACCTGGTTCGCCACACAACAGGCGGAACGTCTCGCTCAGGAACAACAGACGCTCTACGACGAGATAATCCGGCATGGACACACTCAGCGTATACGGCGCTGGCCCGACCTGCGCCAACAACTACTGTTATCCCACTTTGGCCGTTACCCATTGGCCGAGTATGATGCCGTCATCCAGCGCCTTTTGCGCGAGGGCAGCGTGCGCTGTCAGTGGCGCAAGCAAGGCTACGAGCCGATCCCCGGCATAGATGATGTGTTGCTGTGGACATAAAAACGAGAAGACGTTACTAGGGGGAAACGCCAGGCATGGGGAGTCCTGACGCTTTGGTAACGCCTCTCACTATACAAACGATGGAGCAGTGCCTTTAGTGGCACATCATGGTAAAAAAATACTAGAGATGAATACTTTTGACGAGAAAAAGAACACCGTGCGCGGTTCCTCTCCACAAATGCGCCACTTCTGGGTATAATTATGAGAACAAAAGAAAATAAAGCAGAACGCATTACCTCATCAACGAGGAGAGGGAGAATACCAAATTGTCACGCAAACAAAGACTACCCAACGATCACAACCAGCACCACGCGAAAAACGTGGAGGATCACGCTTTACCAGAACCGATAGCGATCAAAAACGAAGAACTGTTGCCAGAAGCCGCAGATGTCCATCCCATGACACATACCGCCTCAACCACATCGTTCGAGCAAGACGAGGGCCACCACGAGGCGGGGAAACGCGACGTCGAACTGTATATTCGCACGTACAACACGCTGCTGCGCAGTTCGGGCGACGTGAGCCTGAAGGCGCTGGTGCAGGCGCACTACAATATCGATTCGAGCCTGCACCCGGAGGCGCGTTCACCCTATCCCGACATGTCTGCCTTCATCTATAGCGTGCTGCGCCTGCCGAGTTCCATCCTGCACTGCAACATGGTTCTGCTCGGCCAATCAGAAGCAGGGTTTCGGCAGCAGGGTTTCGAAGTCGATAGCTGGCAGGGCGTGACAGCCTCGGCACGGCGGCGCAAGTGGTTCTACAATGGCAGCGAAACGCTGGCCGTCTATGTCGCCAGCGTCAGCGATACCGATGATATCGTACCCATCCTGGTCGCGTTCCAGATCGAATGGAACAAGATGTATTACCTGCTCAACGCCGATCCCACCACGATGCAGCTTTTGCAGACGCGATTGGATCGCACGTCGCCGGTATTCACGGAAATCTCGAAGGTACTGCGCGAGCGCCTGCACATTCACGCGGGCGACTGGCGACGGCTGGAGGTGATCTGGGGCGAGCGGCTCTGGGAAAATCTGCGCGTGATAGGGATGAGCCGCAAGAGCTTCTCGCTGCGCATGTTGGGCGGCTCACACGTTGGCTATGTGCGAGCGGCGCGCAAGTGGTGGGAGCCAGTCGAGAAACTCTTTGATACGCTGGGTCTGCAAAACAGACCAGTGTACTTCGTCTCCAGCAACACGCATAGCCTGGTCAACCTCACGTCCGGTTTCGCCTTGCATCACCAGGACGAGCTGATGCAGTTTGCTCTGAGCGACAAAGATCCCTACCTTGCCGAAGAGTGCCGCAAGCTCCAGGAGGGCATTGTCCCCGGCAACTGGCAAAACTTCCTCCACTACGTAGCACGTGAGTGGATACACACGCCGGAGGGTAAAGCAGCCGAGCGCGAGCGCGCCCGTGAGGAGCAGGAGCGCGGTATCTGGCGCGTCGGCGCGCGACATGGCCTGGAAATCGACGCGCAGGTCTTCGACCTGGCAAAGCTGCGCCATGTGGAGATCGATCCTCGCTGCCGCATGTCGGGTATCGACAAGCTGCCAGAAAGCCAGGCCGTGCTGCTAAACATCGACTACCCGCTCGGTATGGCAGCATATCTGATGCTGCGCGAGATAATGGAAAACCTGACGCAGATACGCGGTGTCTATATTCTGGGCAAAGCGGCCACGCTCAACGGCAGCATCGGCGACGTGATGATCACAAATGCCGTCAACGATGAACATAGCCAGAACACCTTCTGGCTCGATAACTGCTTCAACGCGCGGGACATACAGCCCTACCTGATCTATGGCTCCGTGCTTGATAACCAGAAAGCCGTCTCCGGCAAAGGCACCTACCTGCAAAATCGCCAGTACCTGGATTTCTACTATAGCGCCAACTATACCGTGGTGGAAATGGAGGCTGGCCCGTACCTCAACGCCGTCTACGAAGATCAGTACCTGACCCGCTACACGACCGGAGAGAACATCAACTTCGCCCAACTGCCCTACGAACTGGGCATCCTGCACTACGCTTCGGATACGCCCTATACGCGCGGCAAGAACCTGGGCGCGGGCAGTCTCTCGTACTTCGGCATGGACTCGACCTACGCCTGTGCCGTCGCCATCCTGCGCCACGTCTTCGAGAACGAGATCCGCGTGGTTCAGCAACAAGAAGCGAAGGAAAAGATGAATCTTCAGAAGATCACTGAAGAACCAGTAGTGGAGATCAAAGGATAAGCAGTGAACGGGCGGCTATCTGAGCCGCCCGTTCACTGCTTATCCTTTACATAGCAAGACTACAAAAACTGTTTGACTTTCACCGAAAACCCTGGGAGAACGCGCGACGGCAACGTTGCCATACCCTCGTATACACCGAGCGAACGATATTTCTCTGATTCCAGCGTGAATAGTTCGATCGTGCGCGCAAAAGGCTCAATGAGCCAGTATTCCGGCACGCCTGCTCTGGCATAGGCGGTAAATTTCTCATGACGGTCCTGTGTCGAGCTTCCCGGCGAAACAACCTCTATCACCAGATCGGGCGCTCCCACCACTCGCGAGGGAGTAATGCGCTCCAGGTGTGCGTTGAGAACAACCAGGATATCCGGCTGCACCACATCTTTCAAGGCCAATTCAACATCAAAAGGCGATACATAGGCTCGACCACGCCCCGCTAATTCGACATGTCCAAACAGGTGGTAAACCAGGCGCGTCACTATCGATTGATGCGCTTCACTGGGTAAAGGCGACATATACAATACTCCATCAACAATTTCGAAGCGTCGCCCGTCGTCCGGAAGCGCAGCATACTCTTGATATGTCCAATGGCCTTGCTCCGGCCCCGGCACATCATCGGCAGGAGTCACCATTGGTACTCTTCCGGCGGTTGTCGTCATTTCGGATATCCTTTCGCCCGGTGAAAACAGGTCTCGCTATCATTCTATCACCATACTAGCATTTCGCCAGGAAGGTTACAAGAGCCTTCTGATATCCCCTTGTAGCTCCGCAAGGCTCTGGTAGCGGTCGCGCGTCTCCTCCATCAGGGCGCGACTGATGATCAACTCAAAGGCGGGCGAGACGGCGGGATTGAGCAGCCGCACAGGCGGGAAGGCCGGATAATGCGGCGGCGCGTGATTGGTCAGCGCGTAGTGCATACAGGCCGCCAGCGAGTAGATGCAGGTGCGCTGATCGTAGACTTTGTCCTGAATGGGCAGGTACGGCGAGAGGGCCAGCTTGCGCGTGGTGTGATGCCTGCTCCCCGACAGCCCGCTGAGCGCGGGCGGCGGCGGAACCTGGAAACCCGTCAGCATGGCGCGACCGCGTCCGCGTTCGATGATGATGTTGGCGGGCGAGATATCGTAATGGCTAATGTGTGGCTGCTGTCGCTGCAAGGCAATCAGCGTGTTCAAGAGGACGTTCATGTAGCCCAGCACGTCGCGCTCCGCCAGGGGCCGCAGCAGGCGCTGCATACGCGCCTGCAAAGTTTCCCCGTCGATATAGGACAGCGCAAGATAGTAGTGCTGGCCCTCGGCGAAACGTTCCAGCACAGGCGGAATCATGGGATGGCGAAAACGCGCCAGCGGTTCCGTGACGCGATCATAATAGACGACGTCCCTGGCGCGGCGATCGAGGGGAAAGTCGGTACATTCCCAACGTTTCAACAGCACGCGCGCATCATTGGCCTGGGCATCGGTGGCAATCGAAACCGTAATGCCCGTCTCAGGCGTGGATTTCAGCACATGCGCGATCTGATAGCGTCCCTGGCGCACCGCGACGCCGGTCAACGGACTATGCTGGACGACTTCCGGCGGCGTGATGAGACGACCGCATGAGGAACAGCAGCGCTGCCCAAAACGTCCCGCGGTATCGCAATAAAAACAGCGGCGGCCATCCTGTTCCGCGCCGCACTCGCTACAGCGCTGCGCGCCCGTGCGGTTCTGGCGTCCGCAAACGCCGCAGAGATAACGCTGCTGCGCGACCCCCACCGCGTCGATGTACTGCTGCGCGAAATCGGCGATGGTGGCGTAGCGCTGGTGATAGTCCTTCGCCATCCCCCGCAAAATGACGGCGGCCACCTCGACGGGAATGCGCCGGTTCCACTGCAAAGGCGAGGGTGGTTGCTCCCTGAGATGCGCGTTCCACATCTCTTCAATGCGCTTATATTGAAACGGCAGGCGCCCGGCCAGCAGATCATAGAACGAGACGGCCAGAGCGTATTGATCGGAGTCGCGGCGCGGGTTGCCCTGCCACTGTTCGGGCGGCATGTAGGCGGCAGTGCCGGTCACTTCGCCCAGCGAGGCGTGCGTCTGCATCCCCAGGTAGAACGTGGTGCCAAAATCGGAGAGCAGCACCTGCCCGCCGCGCCCGATCAGCAGATTGCCGGGCTTGACGTCCTGGTGGATCAGGCCACGCCCATGCACGTAGCTGAGCGCGTCCGCCGCCTGTTGCAGGTAGGGGATCAGTTCTTCGGCGAAGGCAGGACGACGCTTGCCGTCGTCGTGACGGAAAAGATCGTAGATCGTGCGCGGCGCGTAATCCATGACGAGGTAAGGGCGATCATCCTCTAACTTGCCAAAGTTATAGACGGGCAGGATGTTGGGATGTTGCAGGTTAGCGATGCGCCGCGCCTCGTCGAAAAAGTTGCCCAGCGCCTTGTCATTGAACTGATCGTAGCGCAGCACCTTGAGCGCGAGGACACGGCCCAGCGGAGCCGGTTCGCGCACCTGGTAGACATGCCCATAACTGCCCGCACCCAGAAACGAGACCACCTCGTAGATACCGATGCGCGCGCCCTCCACCAGGTAATCGCAGCGCGAGCAGCAGGTAGCGCTAGCAGGATTGTCATGCCCCGCGCGCGGATTCAAACAACGAGCCACAGATTGATCCTCTTATATGATTGATATTCATGGGTATTGTAGCTATTCGCGCTGACATTTGCAATGGCATTGGTTGGTAAGAGTATTCACACTCTATTTACGCTGGCGGGGCTTGTCGGTTGCGCAACCAAAAATTGACGAATCATTTGTCATATCCGAGAGAGGTCTGTGAAGAATCCCGTAATGTATACGTATATATGGTGTGTTGTAACGATCAATATCTCTTTGACCGTTACATTGTTTTGCGTGATGATGGCCGAAGCTACAACGCTGCAAAAAGGAAGGAAAAGCAAATTATGCCGATGAATTCACTCAATTTCACAGGATACAGGTCACACGCGCGTAAAAGTTCTCTCGAGGGCGGACACTTCTCCAGATACCCTCGCACGGGAAGGTATGCACTCTTGCTGGTTTGCCTCATCGTCTTGCTGGCGGCCTGCTCAACCGGTCCAACGTCACCACCATCTTCGGCAAAGTCAACCAGCTCCTCAACGGGGGGCAAACCAACATCAACTCCGACAGAAACTATAGCGCCTGGAACAGTGCTGTACCAGGCAGATTGGTCACATGGACTGGATGGATGGAAAAATACCGGCGGATGGTCGGTCGTGCAAGGAATGCTCCAGGGTGACTCAAGCAACGTGAATGGAATTTCCATTACCGCGCCCTACATACCCAAAGTGGCGAATTACGCAGTTGAGGCTCGTATCCGGGTGGTACGCTTGATACTGAAGAATGGTGGATTCTATAGCATCTTTGCCACTCAGCAACCGGGGAAAGACGGCTATCAGGCAGGCGTCAGCGATTTGAAGGGACCGGGGCCGCGCCCGAATGGAAGCAATGCTCAGTTGCAAATTTACATTGAGCCGTTCAGCCACACGAACGCTTTCCACCCCAACGACAACGATCCCAAAACACTGTGGCATACCTACCAGGTCAATGTGCAGAACGGCATTGCAGCGCTCTACGTCAATGGTATTGAGTTTACCTCGGTATACAGCACGGTGACGAACAATCTCTCCAATGGGCCGCTTGGGATCAACTGTGGGCTGGTTGTCTTGCAAGTGAGCAGCTTCCGCATCATTGCGCTGTAACGAAAACATGGGAAGTTTCCTCAAATGGCTCGTCCGGCATGATAGCTTCCGTCCTGCCTATGATGCATACAGTACACAGCAATTTTCCCCAATTTGCCAGGCAAATTAGGGAAAATTGCTGTATTTACATGGCGAGATATGCTGGTCAACCCATCTTTTGTCAGGCAATATGCTTTTCTAAGAAAGGAAACAATACATCTACCCTGGCTTCGCTAACTTGCTGCTCGCTATGCTGATACTCTCTATCGTCGTCAGTAATATAAATGTAGACATCAATATCAAGCGGCCCAAGATATTCCGCCATCACTGGACCCACATCATCCCAGGATAATTTGCCATTCTGCGCGCCAAGTTTTGGGAAAGCAATACTCGTTATCCCAACTTCTTTATAGTGAGCAACAAAGTAAGCGAGACCTTTTTCTATATACTCCATTTTAGAAGGGGGTCTCCAATGGTCTTTGGTAGGAAAGTTGAGAATCCAGGGCGTGCTTTCTTTGTACAATGTCGGCCTGCCGATACGCAATTTGCCAGTTTTGCACTCTTGCTGGTATACACGAAACATATCAGGATACCGCTGTTTGAAGGCAAGGGCAAGCCCTTTGCCCATATATCCCTCACAATTGACTGCATTGACGATGATCTGAGCCGTTGAGTCGAAGATATCGCCTGTCTGGTAGATAAGTGGCATGACGCTTCCCTTTTATACCCCTTCGCACTCGCACATTTTCTCGTGCAGCCGCTTGACAGAAGGAAGGAGAGACCACGATGATCTCTCCTTCACGTTGTGTTCTGTTACTACAATAGTAGTCTAGCCCACGCTCCCCGACATCTCCAACTGGATCAGGCGGTTGAGTTCAACAGCGTATTCCATCGGCAGTTCTTTGGTGATCGGCTCGATGAAGCCGTTGACAATCAGCGAATAGGCTTCGGTCTCGTCGAGGCCGCGGCTCATCAGGTAGAAGAGCTGGTCTTCGCCGACTTTGGAGACGGTAGCCTCGTGGCCGATCTCGGTCTGGTTCTCCTCGACGCGGATCGTGGGATACGTGTCAGTGCGGGCCATCTCGTCGAGCAGGAGCGCGTCACAGCGCACATTGGACTTCGTGTGGTGCGCGCCGGAATTGATGCGCACGAGGCCGCGATACGAGGCGCGACCCGTCCCCTTCGAGACCGACTTCGAGAGGATCTGCGAGGTGGTGTACGGGGCCAGGTGCGTTATTTTCGCGCCCGCGTCCTGGTGCATACCGCTGCTGGCAAAGGCCACGGAGAGAACGTCGCCGCGCGCGCCCGGTTCCATCAACAGCACAGCCGGGTACTTCATCGTCACTTTGGAGCCGATATTGCCATCGACCCATTCCATTGTCGCGTCTCTGTAGGCAGCGGCGCGTTTCGTCACCAGGTTGTAGACGTTCTTCGACCAGTTCTGGATGGTCGTGTAACGGACGCGCGCGCCCTCCATGACTTTGATTTCGACGACGGCGCTGTGCAGGCTGTCGCTGGAATAGGTCGGCGCTGTGCAGCCCTCGACGTAGTGGACATAGGAGCCGGGTTCGGCGATGATCAGCGTGCGCTCGAACTGACCCATGTTCTGCGCGTTGATGCGGAAGTAGGCTTGCAACGGAATTTCGACGCGTACGCCTCTGGGAACGTAGACGAAGCTGCCGCCGCTCCACACGGCGCTGTTCAGGGCCGCGAACTTGTTATCGGTGTAGGGAATGACCGAGCCGAAATGTTCCTTGATGATATCGGGATAGAGACGCAGGGCCGTATCCATATCGGTGAAAATGACGCCGATCTTCTCCAGGTCTTCGCGCACTTTATGGTAGACCGCTTCGCTTTCGTACTGAGCAGTGACACCAGCCAGGTAACTGCGTTCGGCCTGTGGAATGCCCAGGCGATCGAAGGTATCTTTAATCTCGCTGGGGATATCATCCCATGTCTTGCCCTGCTCTTGCACCGGCTTGATATAATAGAAGATATCGTCGAATTTGATGCCGGACAGGTCAGCGCCCCAGGTCGGCATCGCACGCTGCATGAAGTGCTTCAAGCTCTTGAGGCGGAAATCGCGCATCCAGCCGGGTTCGCCCTTCATCTCGGAGATCTGCTCGACAGTTTGCTGATCCAGCCCTCTCTTGGACTTGAAGGCGTAATTTTCTGCCATATGGAAACCGGGTGCATAGGTATCCTGCTCCATATTATAGGTCTGACTCATGTTGATGCTCCATTTGCTGGCTGAACAATGTATGCTACTGTGCAGAAATATTCTGCGTCGTTTAATCCTTAGTTAGCAAGTCGGATTTATTGGTATTATATGGTTTTTAGTGAGGATTGTCAAGAGAAGCTTGCGCGCGGCGCTAAAGTACGGTAGTATAGGGGTTACTTGCTTCGTGATTATCGCATAAAGGAACGAGCGTATGGGAAACGAGAACGAAACGATCTATTTGAAACAGGTGCCGCTTTTCACGGGATTGGCCGAGGAAGAAATTCTGGAATTGATGGCACTGGCGAAACGGCGCACTTTTCGCGGCAGCGAGGTTATTTTTCACCGCGACGATCCCGGCCAGGTTCTCTATGTGATTAAAGAGGGCAAAGTCAAAATTTGCCTGATCAGTCCCGACGGCCAGGAAATCTCGCTCGCCGTTCTCGGTAAAGGCGATTGCTTCGGCGAATTCGCCATTCTCGACAGCCTGCCGCGCTCGGCGGACGCCGTGGCGATGGAGAAAGTGGAATGCTACACCTTGCAGCGCAGCGATTTCCACAACGCGGTGATGAAGAATCCCAAAATTGCCATCCAGATCATGGAGGTACTCACTAAACGCCTGCGCAGCACCGATGAGATGATCGAAAATCTGATTTTTCTTGATGTTCCTGGACGAGTGGCAAAAAAGTTGCTGGAACTGGCCGATTTGCACGGCGTTAAGGTCGAGGACGGCGTTCGCATCGAGGTGCGCCTGACGCAGCAAGAACTGGCCTCGATGGTCGGCGCGTCGCGCGAGAGCGTCAACAAGGTCATGGGCTACTTTACGGACAAACGCTTTATCAGCGCCGATAAGCACCGCATCACCTTGCACCGCGTCACAGAACTGAGACGGCGCGTCTACTAGTGAATCTCCGCTGGAAGAGAAGCATGTCACACACACCAGCAGCGGGAGGCGCGCGTCTCCGAGCGCTGCTGACCGAGTTGCGCCCCCGGCAATGGTCAAAAAACCTGGCGATTTTCGTTGGCCTCATTTTCGCGCAGCGCCTGTTCGCGCTGGCCGCACTGGAACGGGCGCTGCTGGCGTTTGTCGCCTTCTGTCTCGCCTCGAGCTTCATCTACCTGGTCAACGACCTGTGCGACCTGGATAACGATCGCCGCCATCCGGTCAAGCGCCACCGCCCCCTGGCGTCGGGCGCGCTGCCGATCGCGTATGCTTTCGCGGCCATGATCATCCTGCTGCTGGGATGCGCCGCTATCACCGCTCTGCTCTTCATCCTGCCCATTGCCGCGCGTGGCGATATCTTCGCGAGCGCGGGCGGCGCGAACCTGCTCTTCGCCTTCGCGCTGATCTCCTACCTGCTGCTGATGATTCTTTACAGCCTGCGCCTCAAACATATCGTGCTGATCGATGTGTTCGTGATCGCCGGCGGTTTTGTACTGCGTATCCTGGCCGGAGCCGTGGTCATCCCCGTCTCGATATCGCCCTGGCTCTACCTTGTCGGTATCTTTCTCGCGCTCTTCCTCGCGCTCAATAAGCGGCGTCACGAACTGGTTTTGCTGCAAGAGCAGGCCGGCCAGCACCGCCAGATACTCAAAGAGTACAGCCTGCCCATGCTCGACCAGATGATTACCATTGTTTCAGCCGCCACGGTCATTGCCTACGGCCTCTACACCTTCGAGGGGCCAACCGGCAACGAACGCCTCGTGGTGACGCTGCCGCTAGTACTTTATGGCCTGTTTCGCTATCTCTATCTCGTTCATATCCGTAAAGAAGGTGGAAGTCCCGAAGAGGCGCTGCTACGTGACCGGCATATCCTCGGAACCGTTGTGTTGTGTATAGCAATTATCATCGTGATACTCTATTTGTTGCCACGTTAGGGAGCAAAGAAACGCGATTGTTGTTTCTCAGGCGCAGACGTCGAGAGATAGGTGATGGGAAGGGAGCGCACCCGATAGCCAGGCATAACACATGACTTTTCCGCGCGATGGCCGCAAACGGCAGCAGCGCGCGAAAAGCGTAGGAGACAGTTTTGTATGAAAACACTGATTATTATTCCGACGTACAATGAAATCGACAATTTGCGCCCGCTGTTGGAGCAACTTTTTACGTATGCGCCGACCACCGATGTGCTGATTGTCGATGACAACTCGCCGGACGGCACGGGAACACTGGCGGACGCGATTCACAGCGAGAACCCGCAAGTTCAGGTAATGCACCGCGCGGGCAAACTCGGCCTGGGTACGGCCTACATCGCGGGGTTTAAGTACGCCATTGAGCAAGGCTACGATGCCGCTTTCGAGATGGACGCCGATTTCTCGCATGATCCACGCTATCTCCCCGACTTCCTGAAGAAGATCGAAGAGGCCGACCTGGTGATTGGCTCGCGCTACATTCCGGGGGGCGCGACGCCCAACTGGTCGTACATGCGCCGCTTCATCAGCGGCGGCGGCAATATCTATACGCGCGTCCTGCTCGGCACGAAAATTCACGATTGGACGGCAGGCTATCGCTGCTACCGGCGGCGCGTCCTGGAAAGCATCGGCCTGGACGATATCAAATCGCAGGGTTACGCTTTCCAGATCGAGATGGCCTATCGCGTTACGCGCAAGGGCTTCAAGATCGTGGAGACGCCCATCGTATTCAAGGATAGGCGCGTCGGCAAATCCAAGATGTCGCGCAAAATCTTCATCGAAGGCTTCACCTACGTCTTACGCGCGCGCTTTGGCAAGCAGCCGTTCGTGAAAACTTCTCCCAGATCCGCCAGCCAGGTCGAAGAGATCGACACTGTAGAGAGTCAGGAGCAAGAACAGCCTTCTATCGCGCAAAAATGATCTTGTGAACTCAAGGAGAGAGTTGGCAGGACACCCTCTGGGGTATCCTGCCAACTCTCTCTTTGAGTTCATTTGCGCTTCTTTTTACGCTTCTGCTGACGGTTATCAGGC
>DATLSW010000206.1:0-8329 GCA_035533955.1 Ktedonobacteraceae bacterium
TGTTTGTTTCTCCATGGTGGGTTCTTCTCCATTCGCTGTGCGAACATATCACGTTTGCCTGAATCTTAGCACACGGAGAAGAGCCATCGCTACAGCCAATTGGCACAGACGTGCCAACCATGCAGGCCATTCAGTAGGGGCTCCGGCTCTGCCCCGCCCGCGTAAGGCATTCACCGCGACCGTTGGCGGGGCAGAGCCGCCGCCCCTGCTGCTCTCTTGCAACAGCCTTGACACTCCAATCTAACTACACATACCCGCTGGCTTCACAAGCGAAGCATTGACAGCATTCGGACTGCTCGTCATCACGCCCCCAGGCCCTGGATAGGTATGATCCACGGGCAGATTGCCCGACCATTTGAATGAGTAGGTGGCTATCGTCTTGCCAGCGCCAACATTGACACTTGCACTCGTCGAGCCGCGCCCATTATTCATGGTGTACATGAATTGGATCGTTCCACCAGAGCTATTCGCTGCGATATGGAACGTGGCCGTGTAGGTGACGGTAATCTGGGTTCCGCAGGCGATCCCCGCTATGCTGGTTGGGCTTACCGCCATATCAATACTCGTCACCTTGAAAGCCGCGCCTAACGTGCAGGCGCCCGTCGGCTTGACCTGCGGCGAATTGACAGCATTCGGGCTGTTCACCATGACTTCTGCAATCCCCGGCCAGGTATGATCGGGAGGCAATGTCCCGGAACTGGTAAACGTATAGGTTTTCGTCGTCTCGCCAGGGCTAACGCCGGCACTCGCGCTCGACGAGGAGCGTCCATTATTCACGGTGTACGCGAACTGGATGGTTCCACCAGCAGTACCCGCCGGAATATGGAACGTGACCGTGTAGGTAAAGCTGGCCTGGCTGCCACAGATCTTTCCGGCAATGCTATTCGGACTCACCACTAAATCAACGCCTGTCACCTTGAATGGCACCGAGGATGGTGCAGATGGTGTAGATGGTGCAGATGTCGCAGTCGGTGTAGAGCCAGATCCGCTGCCTCCACTACTACCACATGCTGCTAAACTACAGATTACCAGGCACACGAAGACAATGCTAAGAAGTGGGCGTTTTAAGATGTTCACAGGTTGTTTTAACATGATCCTTCTCCTGAGCGGGACTTTGCATACAATGAGAAAGAAAACTTCTCTCAGAAGATATAATACGGCTACCTGCTTGATCATTTCTGAGATTTAATCACACAAAATGTGTGAGCCATATCACAATATTCTCATCAAGCGGATACAAGGACCCCATTCCGCCCGCTGCTGGTAATACCAAATCCGTTGGAATCGTGTAGCGGGGCAATTGATTGCGCCAGTCGCCTCGACAGAAGCCTCGAGACTGGCGCAATCAATTGCCCCGCTACAGGTGTTATCGTCAGTATTCCACCGGATTTGATATCAACCTCCTTCGCGGATGAGCGGGCGGCGCAAGCGCCCCCACCACCACACCTTACCACTGCCGCCCCTACTCGTGGCAGATGGCGGGCGGCGGCACATCCAGCGCCGGGCTGCCTGTAAAGAAGTTGAACGGGCGCAGCATAAATCCGGCGTGTGCGACCGGCATGACGGGCCAATCCTCTATTCTTGGGTTGTGCTGCACGTTGACGTTGTACCACAGGGTCAGAATGGTGTTTTCAACGGGGCGGTTCGCCGCCGTCCAGGCTGGCAACCCTGCGCCTCCTGGATGCTGGTTCGGATAATCGCCTGCCGGGTACTGCTCGGCGGGATGATAGGGCGTGACCCACAAATGATGGCGCGTGAATCCGGCCCGCTGCATGATGCTGGAACCGGGGCGCGCAAAGGGCAGTACATTGCTGTGCGGCAGCAATTGGTAGCCCACAGGTTTCCCATTGACGGGATTGCGCACGTTGGGATTGATGATCTTCCAACTGCGCGCCGCGAACGGGTCGATGTCGCGCTGCGCCTCCGACTCGGTTTTGAGAACCCTGTTGACCACCTTAAAGGCATTGCCATACGGCGTCTCGCGCGCTTCGGCGACCGTGTCCGACTCCTCGACGGAGTTGCGCAGGCCGTCGAGCATCGGCTCCAGGCGAAAACAAAACGTGTGCTGGTGAATCGGCGCGTACAGCCCTTCGGCGGTCAGCAACTCCCCGTACTCTGGAATGACGCCCGGAGCGAGCGCGCTGATATTCATGATGCCCGTCAGCTTCACGTCCATCTCGATGCTGGCGTCCTGCCTGAGATACCAGAAGAAACCGTATTCGTAAATACCCACGGTGGCAATGAACGAAATGACCAGCCTGCGCGAGCGTCGCACCTCCATGTGATCGGTGCGGTAATTCCAGTGCTTCCAGAGGATACCATCATCCTCTTCGTGCATACACACCGCATTTTTGAGCGTGCGCGCGCTGCCGTCATTTTCCGTCATATGCGCGTCGAAATAGTGAATGAGGCCGAGGCAATCGCAGCCCAGTTCCAGGCTGTTCGCCAGCCAGCCCACGCCGTATTCGCCCACGTCAAAGGCGTTCTGGAAGCAATGATCGGGGCCGGGATCGCCATAGGGAACCACCATTTCCGCGAGCCTGACCGAGCGGAACAAAGGCCGACCATCGTAATACAGATTGTAGAGGATCAAGCCTTCGCGGGGCGAAAAGCCGACGCGGAAATCCCATTTCTGCCACCTGACCCGGTAGCCATCCACTGTGAAACTGGCCCCTTCGGGCTGCGCGATCTCGATGGGCTTGAGATCGTCGCGCATGGGCGCAATATCTTTCGGCAAATAGTTGCTCGCGCTTCGCGGAATGGGAACGACGCCAAAGTCTTCAACTTTGATGACCTCCAGCGTATTCAGGTCAAGCACCGGGTGCAGTCCTGAGATCGGATGAGCATACGTGTTCTCTTCCGGGTCAGAGGTGTCGAGCAGGTAGTGAACGGTGGCGCGCAGGACGCGGCGTGTCTGTTCTTCGGGCTGGCCGTAGTTGCCAGCCGACCAGGGATCGATGCGCACGCGGTCAAGCTCGGTAATGCCCCTTTTGGCGAGGGCCGCCTGGAAGCCAGCATCGGCTTTGATGGCCTCCTCGCAGGCAAAAAACTCTTCGAATATGATCGAGGGCTGCGCTCCCTCGATATGCTGCCACGAGCGCAGTTCTCCCGCACTGAGATCGACGATGGCCTCGTAGGTTTTGCCCGCGCCATTCGTCTTGTCTAGTAGCGACAAAAACACCTCGCGAGGAACTGCCTCGCCTGTCTCGCCAGCCTCGCGCAAAAGCGAGACGCGCGGGCCAGGTTCGCGGAGTTTCACCATCACGAAGCGCATGTGTTCAGAACTCGCTGGCCCGGCACGGACGATAGCGACCGCCGCGGCTATTTCTTCCGGCGCCAACGGCTCCAATGGATGGGTGAGAATCGGGGTAACTGCCATATGGATAGTCCTTGTTGTTCCTTTCGCTGCGCCTTTCGCGTGGTTTCCTTCGGAAGGCGCAGAAAATGTTACTAGCCAGAGTTGTGAGCGTGGGGCGGTGACCAAGCCGTTGCGCTGCTTGCATCCCACCTGTTGAAGTCCATAAAACCTGCCTTTCAAAGAACGCTCAGTTTACGGAACACACATGATTCGCAGCAAGGTTGTGTGTTGCGCCTGGGAAGGTCGCAAATATCGCCTATCTCAAGTCTACTGTGACAGAGATAGGCTGTCAAGGTGGAGATGCTGGCGGGTCTCCATCCTTGCGGGGGAAACTGAGGGAAAAAAGAGAGAGGAGGAAGAGAACAGAGAGCTTGTCCTTCGTTGGATCTGGTAAGAACAACCATCAGATTACGGAGGACAACAAAAGCGAGGTGGCGCGCTTGCGCTACCAGATCGAGCAGGAGTACCGGGCGGCGGAACTGGCGCTGCACGGCTGCGCGGCGGGCGTCTCGAAACACGCCTTCATCACCGCGAAGATGGAGCGTATGGGCGAGTGCCAGCAACAGTTAGCAAAGCTGGTCAGCGGGCAGCAAGCCATGAACATCTATATCGAAGTCACCGAGGGAAGAGAGACGACGACTGAGAAAGGGAAACAGCCATGAGCGCCTTCAATAGTTATATCCAGCGCCATCGCCTGAACGTGCGCGACGTGGCGGCGGCGGCAGGCGTGCGCCTGGTCACGGTCTGAAATATCGACAAAGGGACGCCGGTGCAGGCGGCGCACGCCGCCCAGGTGCGCGTTGCCCTCCTGCGCCTCACTGGCGTCCCTTATACCGCACCTATCGCCCTCCTTGAGCTGGACGATGAATCCGCGACGCAATCACAAGGAAGACAAAGGCGCTATGGCTCAGCATGAGCGGCTAGATGGATAGGAAGCAGACGGGCGTGACGGGCATCTCGCTATCGTAGGGGCGGGAGCGGAGCGGATGAGGGGATGGGGCGCTTGCGCCCCATTGACTCCAACAAAATCGAAGAAGCGGGCGGGCGGCGCAAGCGCCCCCACTGAAAGGGGTTCTTATGGACGCGGGTTTTTCGCGGGCAAGTTTTACGGCAGCAGGCTCAGACTGAGCTTGAGCGCGTGATCGACGCGGCCCAGTTCTTCAGGGGTGATGCTGCCGCGGCGGCGCATGAGGCGGGACTTCTCAATCGACATCACCTGCTCGCATTTCACATCGGTATAATCGGTCAGGCCGTTTTGATCGCTGGGGGCGATACGCACATGCAGGGGAAGTTCGCGTTCCGTGCGGCTCATCGAAGCGACGATAGTTAGAGGATAAGAATTGGAGGAATTGCCACGATCATTCTGGATCACCAGCGCGGGACGTGTTCCTTGTTGTTCGGCTCCCCGACCAGGAGACCAATCGACATCCCAAATCTCGCCGCGTCTGGGGCTGGGGTATGACGGGACGGCTTCTCGCTGCCTCAAATGTTGAGGGCTGGGCGCAGATTGCCGGGCCTCACTACTCATACAACTACAACCTTATACTGCACTACAAGCGACGAGCGATTACACAATCATCCCTTCACAGCCTGCTGAAAAGCAAAAACAGACTTCTTCTACTGTTTCTGGAAGGGAACCGAGGTAATCGTAGGCTTCATCGAGGGAATAAGCGAGGGAGATAAGCGTTTGTTCGCGTTTCTGCATGATGGCTGTCTTGAGTTGCTGGTAATTATCTTGTCGCATCAGTTCCATAATTGTTTCAACCACATCTCCCAGGGAAGCTTCTAGCTCAACCGCCAGAGCTTTCAGCTCTTTATGCTGCATGGACGGAATCTGTATCGACTTGCGGATAAAGTTCTCATGACGATAAAAGTCCGACTGTACAACGGCCATGAAAGTGCCTCCTGATTATTATAACGGGACGCCTCTTTGAGTCTGTACTAATTGTAGTCGCTACCCACAAATTTGTCAATGAAGTAGGAACGAGTTTCGTCGGAAAAATGTAAATTCGTAGTTTTCCAAAAGTAGTTTTCCCGAAACATTAGCGGCCCGGCCAGACGCGCACGGTGAAATCGTCGCTGGCCGAGGCGACTTTCGTACTATCCGGAGACCACGCCACACCTTCGATCTCATTTGTATGGCCGCGATAGACGCGCTGCAAAGCGCCGGACGCGGCTTTCCACACTTGCACAGTGGTATCCGTGCCGCCCGACGCGATCAGAGTGCCATCGGGCGACCAGTCCATCGCTACCACCTCATAGCCGTTGTGACCTCGATAGATAAGATAGTTTGCGCCGGATTGAGCGTCCCAGATGCGCACAGTGCCATCATCGCTGGCCGAGGCGACGCGCTGATCACCCTGGCTGCCCTGGCCCGGCGGTTCCCAGGCCAGGGCCAGAATATCGCTGCTATGATAGCGATAGGTCAGTATGTGCGAGCCGTTGCTGGCGTTCCATACCTGCGCCGTATCATCGCCGCCGCCCGACACGATCCAGTTGCCGTTATGCGACCAGGCCACGGCATTGATATACGAAGTGTGGCGAATATACGAGAACTGTTGTTGCTGTGAAGCAATATCCCACACAATAGCCGTGCCGTCTCCGCCGCCCGACACGAGATAGCTGCCATCAGGCGACCACGCGACACAATTGACGAACTTTTTGTTATGGGCCTGCTGGTTAAAGATTGTCTGTCCTGACGTAGTATTCCATACCTGGATGTAGCCATGATCCATGCCGGCGGCAATGTAGTTGCCATTGGGCGACCAGGCTACATGAAAGATCTGTCCAGCGGGCGTAGCATACTGCGTAAAATTTAAGCCGGAATGAGCATTCCATACCTCGATGTTCGCACCCATACCGGCTGAGGCAATATATGCCCCGCTTGTCGGCAGCCAGGAAGCGGTAAACATGTTGCCTGGCCCCATATACGTGGCAAGCGTCGGCACGGGCGGCTCGGAGGTGGCAGTTGGATTGGGCTGCGTCGTGGCTGTTGGATTGGATTGCGTCGTAATCGTTGGGTTGGGAGCCGATGTTGGCGTTATTTGGGTAATGGGGCTGGCAGGCAAATGGTGAGACAGCCATTCCCAGGTCGCGACACCGCCCCCCACGAGGGCCAGCGCGCCCAGGCCGGCAAACAATACGTAGCGCCGCGTATGGCGCAGCGGCTGGGCCGTACCAATGGGGGGCGGATACTGCACGGGCGGCGGCATTTCCCGTGGGGGCAGGTATACTTCGGGCAGAGGTGTGTTGGGATAGGCAGGAATAGTCGGCAAAGGTGTCACTGGCGTCATCGCGGGCGTGGGGGACGGCGCGATTGTAGCAAAGGCCGGGCGTGGCGGCGCGGCGGGCAGGATTGTTGAGTTGCCGAGTTGCACGGTCTCAGCGCCGCCGCAGGCTTGTTCCAGCGCGTTGGCAAATGCCCGCACCGAGGAGAAACGCCGCTCAGGGTCTTTCGCGAGGGCAATCATCATCACCTGTTCGACGTCCGGGGAGACGTTGGGAAGCCGATCGCGCAAGGGCGGCAGAGGCGCGTACATCTGCTGCGCGGCCACCTCGGTGAAAGAGCCGTGAAAGGGACACGCGCCGGTCAGCCACTCGTAGACGATGATCGCCAGAGCGTACTGATCGCTGGCCGGGCGCGGCTTGCCCTGGATCTGCTCCGGGGCCATGTAGGAGACGGTACCGACGATATCCCTGGTCTGATAGTGCGAGCTTTGCGCCATGGTGGCGATGCCAAAATCGCTGAGGAGAATCTCGTCACGCGCGCCGATCAGCATATTCTCCGGCTTGATATCGCGGTGAACAATACGCTGATCGTGGGCGTATTGCAGCGCCCCGGCAACCTGTTTTATAGCCGGAACGATGATCCCCAGCGGCAACTGCGTCCCGCGTGGATAGAGCTTGCGCAGCGTGCCTTTGGGGGCATAATCCATGACGAGAAAAGGGGTATTGTTTTCGACGCCGCATTCCAGCACGCGCACAATGTTTGGATGCAGCAAATGGGCAATAGTGCGCGCCTCCACCAGGAAGCTGTTCATATCTTCTTGCGCCAGTTGAGTGCGCAAGACCTTGATCGCGGCCTGTGTCTTCAGATAGATATGCTCGCCCAGATGGACATCGGCGAAACCGCCCTGCCCAATCAGGGAAAGCAGGCGATAATTCCCCAGGCGCTGCTCGCTCTGCTCCTGCATAGTCTGGCCCCCTCGCGGTTTCTATCAAATGCGGTGGCGTGCGTACCCTCAATCAAGCATGAATATAGTATAGTTCAATAGAGAAATTGTAGAACATGAAATGGAATTTGTCAATGTGGGAGCCGATTGATCGCGCCCGCGTGCTTAAACCGGACTTTTCCACACGCGCACAGTAGTATCCATGCTGCCCGAAGCCAGCATCTGGCCGCCAGGGGACCAGGCGATGCTATGAATTGACTGCTTATGCCCGGTATAGGCAAAAGCTGTTTGCCCGGTCGCAATCTTCCAGACATAGGCGATTTTATCATTCCCGCCCGACGCGGCATACACGCCATCGGGCGAGAGCGTTACCGCCTCTACCTCCGAAGGCTGGTGATAAGTGAGGACATGCGAAGCCTTCGCGGCATTCCACACTTGCACAGTATGATCCCAGGAAGCGGAAAGCACATTTTTCCCATGCCTGGACCAGGCAAGAGAGCGCACCTGATCGGTATGTGCGTGGTAGAGCGAGATACGCGCGCCGGTCTTCGCGTTCCACACCTGAATAAAGCCGCTGGCATCCCCGGAGGCAACAAGCTTGCCGTCGGGCGAGAAGGCCACAGCATTCACCATATCGGTGTGGCCGCGATAGATCAAGACATGCGCGCCCGTTGTAGCATCCCAGATACGCGCCGTCTTATCATCGCTCGCCGAAGCGAGAAGCGTGGAATCGGGCGACCAGGAGACGGCATTGACCCAGCGATAGTAGCGATGGTAGGCATAGACAATGCCGCCAGTA
>DATLSW010000207.1:0-9138 GCA_035533955.1 Ktedonobacteraceae bacterium
GCGCGCTCCACCAGGTGGTGTACGCTCTCTTCCGGTTGATACTGCTGTACGATTGCTCGCACTTCGTCATCATTTACCAGTCCCGAAAGGCCGTCGGTGCAAAGCACCAGTAGATCGCCATCCTGCACCTGCTCCGTGAACAAGTCTACCTCGACGTCTTTATCTTCGCCCAGGCAGCGATAGATCATATTTCTTTTTGGGTGGTCGCGTGCCTCTTCTGGCGTCAGTTGGCCCGCGCGAATCTGTTGCGCGACCCATGAATGATCTTCCGTAATCTGGCGGATCGTGTTGCCGCGCACGATATAGACGCGGCTGTCGCCGACGTTCGCCGCGTAGACGGTATTATCGCGCAGCACCGCCGCTACCACCGTTGTTCCCATGCCGCTCCAGGCTTCGTTCTGGGCTGCACGCTCGACAATAGCCGTGTTGGCTTGCTTGATAACGCGCTGCAAAGAGGCCGCTATGTCTTCATCGGCATCTTGATAGTACGAGTCTCTTATCACCTGCGCCGCCATTTCGCTGGCGATCTCTCCAGACGTATGACCGCCGAGACCATCGGAGACGACGAACAGCGCACCTTTGCGAGCCAGTACCTGTGTGTCTTCCGGTACAAAAGACAACATACTGTCTTCATTACTTTTACGTGTGCGTCCAATATCCGTTTGTTGTGCGATTGTCAGGTTGAACATGAGCAAACTCCCTTCCGCTGCGATAATGCTTGCCGATGTAACTCCAAAAAGCTGTTTTACTGACGTCATAAATGTTCTAACACGCTCCCCGGTCGCCGTGGCGACAAGATCGTAAAGCGTCATACTCCACAGGCGCGCCAGCCCCTGGCCGCCACGCTCAGCGATGGCCTGCCGACAACAATCTCGAAACGTCTGCGTCATTTCTTGCGCGAAGACCTCGCGGAACTCTGGTGGATAGGAGAGCAACAACATGCGATAGCAGCGAACAGACGCTGAAATCATCCACATGGAACGCCCTCGTTTCATGATGAGCCTCCGATCATCCCTGGCTTGTGCAGCACATGCTTGCTCTGAGCAATACGTACTACCTGCTCCAGGCGTTGCGCCTCGGCAGTAAGGACATGTCGCCCAAAATCTGTCAGTCGGTAATAGCGGCGGCGTTCGTCGTCCAGCGCGGCATCAGGCCGATCCTCTGATGCCTCGATGAGACCGTCCGCCAGCATACGCTTGATCGAACCATACAATGTTCCTGGCCCCATGCGCACGCTGCCGCCGGTGCGCCACGCGATCTCCTGCATGATGCCGTAGCCGTGTCGCTCGCTGTCCGCTAGCGCCAACAAGATGTGGAACACGGCTGGCGTCAGAGGAAGCAGCGCTTCCGGCTCGCGATTACTGTTTTTCATTGATTTTTCCCGTCATTACGTGTATATATACATCGCATACAGATATATCATATTCGGATATATCTGCTACGGATATAATAATGGGGAAATGGCGATATGTCAAGAGGGTAGGAGGCTGAATTTCGGGGTTTATGAATTCTCATTCAACGGATCGGAGGTTTTATGAACCGGAAACTCAAGTGTATGGTATACTATTCTCACGAGAGGCCGGTTGTCTCTCGCGTCTTACAAAGCAGAGGAGCTTTTTCGTCATGTCGAATCCCACAGAGCAATATGATGCCATCATTATTGGCGCTGGGCACAACGGGCTGGTCGCCGCAGGGTATTTGGCGCGCGAAGGGAAAAAGGTATTGGTGCTGGAGCAGCGCGATCGCGTCGGCGGCGCGTGTACGCTGGAGGAACCGTTCCCTGGCTTCACCATGTCTCCTTGCGCCTACGTGGTCAGTCTATTGCGCCCGGAGATCATCCGTGACCTGGAACTGCATCGCTACGGCTTTGATGCCTATGTTAAAGACCCACAGATGTTTGTACCCTTTCTCGATGGTAACTACCTGTTCTTCCGCGCCAGCACCGAAAAAACTATTGAGGGTATTCGCCGCCTATCTCCCCATGATGCTGAAGCCTATCCTCGTTTCTTGCAATTCTTTGATCGCGCCTCGGAAATCCTGAACCCTATTTTGTTGCAGGAACCACCCACCGCGGCAGAGCTGGCCGCGCGTTTCCAGGACGAGGATGAATACATCTATCGCTGGCTCATGTTCGGCAGCCTGTACGATCTGCTGGCTGAATATTTTGAATCCGACTACCTGCGCGCGGCCTTCGCCGGGCAGGGCGTAATCGGCTCGTTCATCGGCCCCAAAACGCCCGGTTCCGTCTATGTGATGTGGCACCATATGTTTGGAGAAGTGAACGGCGAAAAGGGTATGTGGGGCTATGTGCGCGGCGGCATGGGACGTATCAGCTTCGCGATGGCTGCCTCCGCCGAGGCTCACGGCGCAGAGATTCGCCTCGATGCTCCCGTCGCGAAAATCCTGGTGCATAATGGCCGCGCCGAGGGCGTGCGCCTGGAAAACGGTGAGGAGTTCCGTGCCAAAGCCGTCCTCTCGAATGCCGATCCTAAACGCACCTTCTTGCGCTTTTGCGCCGATGCCGAACTGGACAAAAACTTCCTCAATCGTATCGCCCATTTCAAGACGGAAAGCGGAGTCATCAAGCTCAATATCGCGCTGAAAGAACTGCCCAGTTTCAAGTGCCTCCCCGGCACGACGCCCAGTTTGCAACACTTCGGCTCGCTTGATCTCACGCCGACACCTGATTGGGTACAGGACGCCTATGAAGACGCGGCGCGCGGCGAATTGTCGAAAAAACCGTATATTGAGGCATATATGCAGTCATCCACCGATCCGACGGTCGCGCCGCAGGGCTATCACACGATCTCGATGTTCTGTCAGTACGCGCCGTACCATCTCAAAGGGCGCGAGTGGTCAGATGAGGTAAAGGATGAAATGGCGGATCGTATCATCGCGACGCTGACAGAATTTGCCCCGAACTTCGCCGACGCGGTCGTTCACCGGCAAGTCCTCAGCCCCCTTGATATCGAGCGGCGCTATGGTATGCCCAATGGCAACATCTTCCACGGTGAGATCACGCCCGATCAGCTCTTCTCGTTCCGCCCGACGCCCGAATGCGCCCGTTACCGCACGCCCGTCGATGGACTATATCTCTGCGGCTCCGGCGTACACCCCGGCGGTGGCGTGATGGGCGCGCCCGGTCACAACGCGGCGAAGGCACTGCTGAGCGATTGGGCGCAATGATGCATGGTTATATTTTATCAAGCATTTCACGAATAAACCCGACTGCGACGGATAGCCAATCGAAGGTTTGTGTCCAGGCAACCCATTCTCGCTGCGTCGGCCACGCGGGTTTATAGCGCGGGATCATCTCTTTCGGCATCATAATGGCCCACCTGCTGCCTTCGCCCAGGCCGCCAGGGGTAACGCGTACTGATATGTTGAAGACGGTTTCTGCGGGCAGGTGCTGTTTCCAGTCTGGCATAGTTTGCAGAAGAGAATCGCGTCTCCAGGCGGTAAAAAGTGCCGGGTCTTCGGGCGCGCCGCTGGCAGAGCGTTGCAGGGTGATCACCTGACCAACGACGGCGGAACGTTGCCATTCTGGGAAGCGCAGCCAGACGGAGTAACGGTATTCGTCAAGTCCCATCGTGGCAATAAACGCGCGATAGCCCTCGCGCTCGCTGCGTCGCTGTGTGTCGCTTTGCCACAATGCCACCATTGCGTCGAGGCGTTTTTTCTTCTCGGCTTCGCTCTGTCCAGCGAATGGGCCGCTATCAGGCGGGTAAGCTGCTGTCGGCATGGATCACCTCTAACGCTGCCGGGAAATAAGACGATAGCCAGGACGCCAGATCGTCGGCAAGCGGCGCAACGAAAGTGCATAACACGTTGTCAGGATAGCGGTGCAGCGTCAAACTATAGGCGTGCAGGAATTGTCGTCGCAACATTGCTGCTGCTGTGCCGGTTTCGGCTGGCGGCGCGTAGACCTGGTCGCCAACGAGCGTGTAACCCAGAGCCGCGAGATGCGCGCGAATCTGGTGCGTGCGCCCGGTGATGGGCCGCGCTTCCAGTAGCATAAACTCGCCATTTTCTGTCCTGGTTAGCGCGCGCAGCATAGTTGTTGCTGCCTGCCCTTCCGGGCCGACAATACAGCGGCGGCGGTCATCCGGGTCGCGTTGTAGCGTTCCTTCTATGACCATTTCTTTGCCTGCAAGCAAAGCCACCTCAACGTTCTGTAAGGCCATCTCGTTACCTTTTGCGCGCTCTATCACACTCAATGGCGCGCGCGGCAATGACCAATCATAGGCTCTCTGCCGCACAACAGCCAGATAGCGTTTGATAATGGTGTGATCGTGGAATTGCCGTATGATGTGGCGGCGCGAGTTTTCGCTGCGAGCCAGCGCCACGACACCGGATGTATCTTTATCGATGCGATGCAACAACGACGGACGGGGTAGAAGTCCTTCTTCTTTCCAGAGCCGTTGCCTGCGCCGTTCGCGCAGCATTATCTGAATATCGGGAGGTGCGCCTGCCCATTGCGGCTCGTCGGGTAGCTCCGGCGGCTGCCAATCGTCGCCGCCCTGCCGTTCCAGGTAGGCCAGCAGCATATCCCACATAGTGTCATCTGCGTGCTTATACGTAGGATGAACCACCAATCCAGCGGGCTTATTAACGATGAGTAGATAATGATCCTGATGGATAATGGGAAATGTCAGACCGTTTGTTGTCATGGCTGGAGTATAGTGCCGGTGGTTGGCTCTGTCAATAGTCACTGGCTATATGAAATTTCTAAACTCCTCTTGTTTAGTAACAATCACTGAAGCTCCTCTTTCCAATATTTACACGACCTTCATCCTGTCCTTTCCGCGTGAAAACCAGGGAACAAATGGTGACACGCGCCGCTGATACTCCGCGTAACTCACATGCTTCGCTAGCAGGTGGCGTTCCATCAAGGGGATGCTGACTCCCAGAAAGAGCAGCAAGATGGCGATTGGACCCGCGATAGCCCACCAGAAGCCTGGATACGCCAGCGGAACAAAGAGATACAATCCCCACCAGAAAAGGACTTCACCAAAGTAGTTGGGATGGCGCGAAGCCGACCATAATCCTGGCGGAAACGTCTCCTTTGCCGATCCTGGCTTGCTCCGAAAGCGCCGCATCTGCATATCTGCTATCCCTTCGATGATCACGGCGGCCAACGTCACCAGCGCGGCCACAGCATCCAACCAGGTCAGATGAGTGCTGCGGTCGCTCAAAGTAGGCCACAGCGCCAGGCTTCCCAGAAAGACCAGGATAGTAGGCATCAGGTGAATCCCCAGGAAACTCACTGGCCAATACCAGATACCGGTCTGTTTCTGGATATCCTGGTAGCGCCAATCTTCATGGCCCAATCCACGCCACCGATCAGCCCAGTTGGCTGTCAAACGGATTGCCCACATACAGAGGAGTGCGAAAATGAGTACATGGCGCGGATTGGCGAACCCATTAGAGCCTGGTTGAGATAGCCAGAAAAGCGCGATGGGGACAGGCGCTACGCTCCAATAGGGATCATAGATGCTGGAATTCTTCGTGTTCATACTGAAGATGAAGACCACAATGGTTGCCGCCAGATCAGCCAATCCTACTATGACGATTGGTTGTTGAGCGTGAAACAAGATACCCGTACTTATCGCCGCCGCGCCTGCCAGCACATACGCGGCGATCACGCTTTGAAACCCTCTAGTCATGCTCATGCTCCCTGCCCGCTTGATAGCACGTTGATGAGAAAATCGGAAGAAGACTGTGCTTCAGAAGAGATATCCGCATAACACGAGACGCGAGAGGGAAAAGGGAGACTGCTTTCGCCGTTTCTACCCGTTTCCCCTCTGTCCTGTTTCCGCGCGTATCTCAGTCTAAGGTCCTCCGGCGGAGAAAATCACGATGTTACTCGGAGTGTTCTATCACCGGGCCCGCGATTCCTCCCCCGCGCCCCGGTACAGCCTGCACGTCATGATAATATTCTCGCCAGATCAAGCGATGAACGCCAAGATAGTACGGCAGGCGGTTGAGATAGGGCAGATAGGGGAAAAACACCAGCAGCGCGGTCAGAAAGGCCATAGTGACCCAGACCAGAGCATCCCCACTTGGCGAGGAGTTATAGGGCGGTATTTGATACCAGAACGTATAGAGCCACAACCAGGCCTGGCCTGGATAATTGCCGGTATCGGCCATCATGCCCCACTGTGAGCCGAGCATATTGAATTGCTGCGCTTTGGCAGGCAAAGCATCCTCTGACAGAAAGAGCAGCGGACGAGTAAAGTCATTCTGAAAAAAGCCCTTACTCCGCAGCAGTAATCCATCTAACGCGCCGCTTGTCCCCAGACTGAGCAGGCTATTCATCATGGCTGGCAACGGGCCAGAGTTTCCTGACGGAACGGTGATATGCCCATTACTGGCGGTCGCTTTCCCCAGCGCAGTGCTATAGGCGTTTTCCCAGGCTGCTTGCTGGCTCGCGCTGGCTTGTGTAAACACCTGGAGGGACGCGGCCAAAGATGGGTCTGTCTGCGCGGCAACGCTTAAAGGCTGCAACACGTAGACCTGGGCGGTGTCAATAGGAATAGTCACCCCCACGAGCTGTTGTAGCGAAATTGGTCCGATATATTGGATGGAGCCTGTTCCATTGTTGTAGGGCGGCCCATACTGTGCAATTGTCCCTGTGCCGTCCAGTTCCCCCAGAGCAGTGGTAACAAATTCCACCGGGTTGTTTTGGGCATACTGCTGGAGCGTCAACGGCGGATCATCAGGTGAAGAAAGGAATCCTGACAGCACCACCACCAGGACAAAAACCACGACCAGGGCAATCAGTCCCTCTTTGATAAGGTCATACGGCATCATGCTCAGCCCGCGATAGTAGCGACCCTGATCGGAAAGCAGAGGCCGTTGATCGGCTGCACTCTGCGTAATACCAGAGCCAGACGCTGTATGCCTGGCATGTCTCCACAGCGATTCCCGTTCATGCTCTTCCTTGAGCGTTGGCGCATAGGGACGCACGATCCCACGAATGCGGATTTGCAGCATGTGGAGGGCCACCAGGAATATAACGAACAACGGCAGAATCACAATATGAAAGCCATACATCTGCCCAAAGTTCATCAGGTTGAAGAATGCCCCGATGCCGATAGCGTTCATTCCATCCTTGCCCTGAACCGCGATCCACTGTGAATCGAAATTTGTCTGGGAAAGATACCCGGTAAAAGCGGTGCCGATGGCCGCCACAAAGGTGATCGCTCCGACAACCCAGGTCAGCTTGCGCCCATGCCGCCACGCGGCCTTGAAGAACTCTGTCCACAAGTGCAGCGCCAGGGAGAAGAAAAACGCCTG
Source organism: Ktedonobacteraceae bacterium (assembly GCA_035533955.1). Taxonomy (GTDB): domain Bacteria; phylum Chloroflexota; class Ktedonobacteria; order Ktedonobacterales; family Ktedonobacteraceae; genus CADDZH01. The sequence goes on from DATLSW010000207.1 coordinate 7,300, forward strand.
CACGCACCAGAAATGAACGCTGTTGACAAAATGCCCAATGGGATCGACATGCCACCATTGCGGCCCAAAAGCTGCCAGGATGATCCCGGAGATGATCAGCAACACCAGGCTTGACAGCGTGATGACGCCGAAGAAATAGGCTGGGGAGCGCACAAACGCTGGAAGCTGATCAGGCAATAAATCTTCCAGGGGCATCCAGGTACGCACCCGTTCTCGGATCGCGGTCGTCAGATTCATGGACGTTCCTCCGTTTGTACTATCTTTCCGTCTGTCACTTCACTTGTCTTCGCCGGCGCTGCCAGTGTCGAGAGATGAGACCTTTCCGGTCGGCGCAGCACGACCGCCAGGATAAAAACGACGACCAGAAGCGCAATCACGACCAGATTAGCCAGCGAGATCAGGATAAACCCAACATGGAAATACTGTGTGGTACCAGTCATCGCGTGGTCCCCTTTCTGTTCTTCATCCATGAGGCCGCTGGTGGCGCATTCGCTATTCATGGATGATAACGGTGAACTCAAGCCCATGTGAAGCAGCAAGTTTGTATGCACCACCTGTAAGATATGAGAGCGAAGAACTCCCATAGTCATTCTTGCTGCTTTCATGAAAGGTTGTGCAGCCTTTAGCACAACTAGTTATTGTATGGGATTAAGAGGTCGCACTGATCTCAACCTCAGCTTCAATTTCCACTGGAATGCCAAACGGCAGTTCTGCCATGCCCACCGCCGAACGGGCATGCTGACCGGCTTCGTTGCCATACAGTTCCAGAATCAGATCGGAGAAGCCATTGATGACCACCGGTTGCCGGTTAAATCCTGGCGCGGAGTTCACCATACCAAATACTCGCAACCAGGCCGTCACCCTATCCAGGTCGCCCAGGTCGCGCTTGAGGCTACCCAGCATGGCAAGAGCAACCAGGCGCGCGGACTGGTACGCCTCCTCCGGCGAAACCTCCGCGCCGACTTTGCCCAATGGCATCGCCAGCGAACCATCCGGGTTTTGCGGGCCATGCCCTGAGATATAGGCATGGTTACCCCATATCCTGACCCACATGAAGGGCAGCCTCACCTGCGGCATATTCATAGGAGCAGGCAGCACAAGCCCCAGCGCCTCGAGCCTTTCTTCGATACGCATTGACCAACTCCTTGTTACTATCTACAGCACAAATCCCTATCTGCTTCATTATACAACGCGATCTACTCTGATAGAATTATTCAGGTTGAAAGGGGCGCAACGCGACCAGATCGGGATCAGTATGTGCAAATTCCCTGATAGCAGGATACAGCGTGAATGCTTGTTGCAGAGCTGGCGCTGCTTTCTCCAGACGGGTATGTGTGGCATAAAAGCAGGCCAGATTATAATAGATGTAGCCTTTCAAGGTTTCCGGAACCTCTGCCTCAACGACTCTGCTGGCCCAGACTTCATACGTGTCTATCGCGCGTTCGAGATCGTGACGGTCGAGAGAATACTGCGCCAGATGCTGCTGAGTATGTTCGTAGCAATTGCCCATAAATGCGGTGTACAGCGGCGCTCCTTCGTGCGTCCAGTCATAGCGATTGAAGGCCGTCAAATCCTCTTCTGTCAGTTGATCAGAGAGCGTGATAAGCTCAGCGTACACTTGATCAGATTCAGAGAGAATCTCTGACCAGGGACGATAGCGTTGCTTCTCAAAGATGATAGGATTGAGTTGCTCAAAGTCATCAGGTTGCGGCTGTGTCTCCTGACGAATGAGAGCTTGCAACCTGAATACAAGGCGCTGACGCCAGAAAGTCATGTGGGCCACATGATCTTTAGCAGACCAATATTCTGGTGTGCCAATAGCATCCAGTTCGGCAGGGG
>DATLSW010000208.1:0-12526 GCA_035533955.1 Ktedonobacteraceae bacterium
CGCCCGGCCCTGCCGGTTAGCGTGACCAGGCAACCCTACGGCACCCAGAGAGGTACGCTTACCGTTGCTTCCTCACAGACCTGGCGGGGTTCGCAGACATCTGCCGCGTAGGACCCAGTCACGCCAATCGGCAGGGCCGGACGAACATCGGTCTGTTCCTTATCCATCCCTTCGAGATGAGATAGCCATCAGAACGTGATTATTGTACACCTGTCCGACCTTTTTGTCAAGCAAAATATTTCTGGTGATTACCCATAAGTGGGCAAGTCAAAGTGAATCAGGGCGGCTGGTTACTGGTGAGCGGGAGATGCTTCGTTGCGCTGATCCTTCGCTTTGCTTAGGATGACATAGCCCGGAGATGTCATGCTTCGCTGCGCTCAGCATCCCCCCGGTGAGAATCATCTCGAGTCCTGCCGGAGGAAAGCCTGGTCTGCTCTGTTCTGCTTGTTGTAAGGAGAACCGAGCAGACCGAGGATGATCAATGTGCCAGAGTCTTCTTCACTGCTGACCCCATTCGTCCAACTTGACCCAGCTTTGTCCCTCGAGCATCCACAAGCTGGTATCAAAAGAGAGACTGGTATGTGGGAGAAAGTCAGTCATTTCCAGGATTGCCTGCATACTGGCATCGTAGAGCAGATAGCCTGTATCGCTTGGAGTCGGGGGGCCGTCCACCTTCGCTTTTGACCAGTTGCCGCCATCCCAGAGCCAGCCGGCTTGATATTTGCCGTTGTTGTCATCGTCACCCCCAAAGAGCAAGAAGATCTGTTGATTTTGAGGATTGTACACCATATTTGGGTAGCTATAGAGGACCTGTTGCCCCTTGATCGTGTCAAACAGATGCGGGCTGCTTTGGGGATGGAGTTGAACCCAGTTGCTGCCAGTCCATTGCCAGGTATCGTTGAGTTCTTTGCGCAGGGGTGTGGTGTTAGCATAGAGTCCGCCAAAGAGCAGCAGATTGTGCTGAGCCGCGTCATACGCCAGGGCAGGGGCGATGACGGGAAGGGGAGAGGTGGCAGGATGCTGCTGTATCCAGTTGCTGCCAGTCCAGACCCAGGTATCATTGAGGGGAGGCGGGACCAAGCCACCGATGCGTGGCTTATTGCTTCCTCCGCCAAAGAGCACCAGTTGATTGGTGGCGGCATCATAGGCCAGCGCGGCACTATCGCGGGCAGGAGGCGAGGTCGCCGGATGTTGTTGCGTCCAGTCCGTCCCATCCCAGGTCCAGGTGTCGCTCAACATCTTCGTGTTCGCAAGCGAACTAATACCGCCAAACAGCACCACCTGCTTCGTGGCCGGATCATAGGCAATGGCAACAAGTGATCTGTTCGAAGGCTCATGGGCCGGATGCAGTTGCCTCCAGCCACTGCTATTCCAGATCCAGGTTTGCTCAGGCTGAGTGGAATCAACATAAAACGTATCGCCTAAAAACAACACATCGCCCATTTGATCGTCATAGACAAGGGTATTGTTTCCCGTAGCAGGGGGAGCCGCTGCGGTTGGGGATGGCTTGAGGGTGGGCGTTGGTGAGGGCGTCCTGTTGCCCTGGAGAGTGGTTGGAGTAGGGTTTTGATTGATGCTCGGCGAAGTGCAGGCCGCTAAGGCCAGCAGAAAGGCCAGTCCAATGATGGCCCGTACGCTCTTACGCTCAAGCCAGGCATATTTTCTCATCGGCAATAAATCCTCCTTTTCTCCATGGTATCAGCTCATCTATGATACTCATGGAGTTGGTAACATTTGATGCTACCCATTATACATGGTATCAGCTCATATGTGATACTCCATGAGCAATGATACTCATGGAGTTGGTAACCTCTGATGCTGCCCCATTCCCAGTAATTCTGCAAAGCCAATCCTGGAGCAGGCTACCAGATCAATCCCCCGTAGCCATTGTCATTTTCTATGGCAGTATACAACTGTGACTGGCTAACTGTGTAGGTGCCGGTGCCGCTTGTTTCGCAAGCAGCTGCACCTGATCCGCATGTTTCGTAATAGGTGTAGGTGCTGTTGCTGTTGTTGTAGCCAAGGATAGCGACATCGTGGCTGTCGCCTCTTGACCCACTGTGATCCCAATCTGGCAGGTAGTAGTCATTGACTGAGACGACTGGCGGGACTCGGTACGTATACGTGTCGTATTCGATATCAGACAGCAGGGCTGAGGCAGAAAAATTCTTGGAGTTGTAGGGGACTAGCACATAATAGTAGGTCTCCCAGGAGGACGATTCGCCCGAGGCTTCGTAATTCATGCCGATCTCCTCGTCGGTATTGTTGGTGCCAGCAGAGGGGTACGTGCCATAGGTCATGACCCCCGGCGTTGTCCAGCCAGAATTGGGGGGATTAATGACGTAAGCGATATACATAATATCTGGCCTCCCGTTGGTCGTAAGCCAATAGAGGGAGGAGTGCGGATCGCGATAGGTGCCAGCTCCAGGCCAGGGGGCTGCTCCCCAAAACCACATCGCCACTGCTGCTGCTCCGGGTCCACAGTCATACCAGTTAAATTCGTCGGTATAATACGCGCCTTTACCTACACCGCTTGAAGAATCCTGGTAGCCGTAAGCCAGCGGTTCCTCAAAAGGAAAGCTGAGAGGAAGGGTAAAGCTGGAGGGATCCGACCCTGGGAGGACTTTGTGTAGGGGGTTAACCTGATGGGCATTTTTGGCCTAAAGAAAAGCTGCAGTTTGATGCGCATTCCCTTTCGGGGGAGGCATAAGCTGGGGAGGACGTTGCGCCAAACCGGCAGCATAGACACAAGTAAGAGAACCTGAGAGCAATGAGAGGGCAATTGTCCCAATCATTGCTCCTGTCACAACTACTCCAAAAAGTTTGGATGTGAGCAGTTGTTTCATAAACACACCTCCTTCGTAACGATAGGCAAACACATCTCCTTATCGAACTTGCACTCAAAGCGTACCTGGAAACACAGGTATTTGTCATGGCCCTACGGGGTAATTTCAGCAGGAGTTTTTGCCCCTACAGGGTAATTTGACACGCAAAAATTACCTTGTAGGGGTAAAAAGAGAGATCAAATTTACCCTATAGGGGTAGAAGTTTGGTCTGAGTTGCCTCCAGGGGCGGACGAAAGAGCATCCTCAAAAGAGCGTTTTTGGGAGCTTTTCGTGTGTATATTCCTCGCCTTTTTTCCTTTCCATCAGCATTCTGAGAGTTTTTGTCTCTCGAAACCGCTTTCACCCCTTGCAATGCGATTATATTCCAAGTATAATTATCGAGGGGGGGGTAGATTACGTAACAGGGAGGATGACATACCTGATACGTTGTCCATTGTGCCATGAACATTTCTTTATGAGGGGGATCTCAATGCAGGACAAATCAAACAAGCATCGGCCTCATGATTTGCATGAGGCAAGAGGAAGTAGTCACAACGATGAAGTTCTCCCATGGTATGTAACTCGTCTTAGAGGGGTGCGGCGCGAACTGCTAGGCAAAAGGAGAGGGATTAAAGAGCGGCTTTGCCAGGAAGTAGCAGTCATCACACAGCAGCGCGCCCGCCTTATTTTTCACGAGCTCCAATCTTTGAACAATATCCGCCATAATTTTCCTTCCTCCGTTGTTACCTTTCCTGTTGAATATGACACAAGAAATTTTGGTCTCTTGGTCTTTCAGCAGAGAGCGAGAGCAGCAGAGGAGAAGTATCCCCTCTCTCTCAGAGACATCGAGCTTTTAGCGAGTACGTGCGGATGGCTGCTCGACTCTCTAGATTCTCATGCACTTCGACATGTAGTACAAAAAGCCAAACCACTTCCTTGTGAACCACTGAGCAAGCGAGAACGAGAGGTACTGGAACTCATGGGTCTCGGCTCCGATGAGGCCATAGCACAAGCCCTGGATATTACGGTGGCGACGGTGATAAGGCATAGGAAGAATATTTTTGCCAAGTTGGGCGTCAGCAACGAAATCGAGGCCATCCTGACCGCCTATCACCTGCATCTCTACTTCCCGCTTGAAGGCATTCTCAGCAAAGCTAGTGAATCGTCAAATTATGGGTAATCACTAGAAATATTTGCCGATGAGCAGGTCATACTTCACTTTCACTACTGACGAAATCTCGCCGCGATCGGTGAGAATCGCCGTGGCGAGCGCGTCCGGACACTCGCAGGCATTGGCTTCGCGGTCAGCCGGGATGCGCTGCGCGACTTTGCGAATGATGCGCTGGGCGTTGGCGACGTTGGCGCCGAGATTACTGACGACCATCTCCACCGTCACCGATTCTTCGCTTTCGTACCAGCAATCATAGTCGGTGGCGCAGGCGATCATGGCGTAGCAGATTTCGGCCTCGCGCGCCAGTTTGGCCTCCGGCAACGCCGTCATACCAATAAGATCCATACCCCAACTGCGATACGCGCGCGACTCGGCCTTCGTCGAGAACAACGGCCCCTCCATGCATACATACGTGCCGCCCTGGTGGACTTTGACATCGCCCAGTTCGCGCGCCGCCTGGAGTAACAGGCCGCTCAAGGTAGGGCAGAACGGCTCGGCAAAGGTGCAATGAACGACGATGCCGCCCTCGAAAAAGCTGTTGACACGGCTCTTCGTGCGATCAAACAGTTGATCGGGAATGACCAGGTCACGCGGCGCGATATGCTCGCGCAGGCTGCCTACTGCGCTGACGGAGATCATCCACTCGACGCCCAGGCTTTTGAGCGCCCAAATGTTGGCGCGCACCGGTATCTCGCTGGGACTGATGCGATGCCCACGCCCGTGACGCGGCAAGAACGCAATGGGAACGCCCTCGATCTTGCCGATGGTAATGATATCGCTGGGCTCGCCAAAGGGCGTTGTGATCGCGGCCTCTTCTACATCGGTCATGCCTTCCATGTGATACAGGCCGCTGCCGCCGATCACGCCGATCTTCGCTTGTGGCATAGTCACTCCTTTTATATATTTGATGGCCTGATGCGAATATATTGCAGCTTGCCAACCTTCAAGACAGCGCCGTCGATCACCGGCACGATGTAATTCACATCGGTGATGCGCTGGGCCTCGCCCGCTTCGCCATTGGGATAGAGCGTGACGCCTCCCTGCTCCACGCGGCGTCGCGCCTCGTTGCGGCTCGGTGCGAGTTTCGCTTCAACGATCAGGTTTACAATATTCGCTGGCGTGGCAAGATGGTAATCGGGCATATCAACCGGCAGTTTGCGCTCGGAGAACTGGCGCAAAAACGACTCCTGCGCCTCTTGTGCGGCGGCGACATCGTGAAATTCGGTGACAATCTCGCGCGCCATGCGCAGCTTGACATCGCGTGGGTTGAGCGTCCCCTCGGCCATTTTGCGCGCAAACTCGTCTAGTTCTTCCGGCGAAACGTCCGTCAGCGTCTCAAAGTAGCTCTGCATAGCGTGATCGGGCAGCGACATGAGCTTGCCGAACATGTCGTTGGCGGGCGCGGTCATAGCAATGTAGTTGCTCAACGACTTGCCCATCTTCTTGTATCCGTCCAACCCGACGATCAACTGCACAGTAAGAATTTGCTGCGACGGTTGCCCAAAAATCGGTTGTAGTTCGCGGCCTACCAGCAAATTGAAGGTCTGGTCAGTGCCGCCGATCTCGACATCAGCGCGTAAAGCTACCGAATCGTAGCCTTGCAACAGCGGGTACATGAATTCGGAGAGATAGATTTCGATGCCGCCCTTGTAGCGGTTCGAGAAATCATCGCGCTCCAGCATCTGCGCCACGGTTTTGTGACCGAGCAATTGGATAGCGTCGCCAAGGTTGAATGTATCGAACCACTCACTCTGGCGGTGAACCTCGGTCTGCTGCCGGTCTACGATGCGAAAAAACTGCTCCAGGTAGGTCTCGGCGTTGGCGTTGACCTGCTCGGCGGTCAGCGGCTTGCGCGCCTCTTCGCGCAAACTGGGATCGCCCAGGCGGGCCGTCCAGTCGCCGATGACGACGACAGTCTTATGCCCTAATTGCTGGAACTGGCGCAGCTTGCGGAACACGACCGCGTGTCCGATGGTCAACTCGTGATGCGTGGGATCGACGCCCAGCTTGACGCGCAGCGGCTGGCCGTTATTGCCTTCCAAAAGCAGTCGGCGCAGGTCGGCCTCTTTCTCGATCTGCACCACGCCGCGCGTCAAGACCTGCTCAATGGCTGAACTGGTTGGTTGTGATAATACCGTCACTCCTCGTCACCTCCATACTCATTTGTATCCTTGCGCTCATTCCGTAGGGGCGTGGGCTTGCCCCGCCCAATCATCAGTCTCATTCATATCCTCGCGCTCATTCCGTAGGGGCGCGAGGCTCTGCCCCGCCCAATCATCGGACATTTTTGATCGGATATTACCAATCACAAAGGGCGGGACAAGCCCGCGCCCCTACGGAGATGAGATGCTCTTTGCTGCATTGTAGCAGAATCAGTTCAGTTCGTCGAGAGGGGAAGTTTGACAGCGTCGCTATCATATTTTCTAACAAAATTTTTACGCTTTGCTTACGTGATTCTAACAATCCACGCAGTATCTTATTACCAGACAGAGGAATACACAAAACCCTCTGCTGAAAATAGAACAAACTCTAACGTGAGTAGGCGAAAAGCCCGAAAACTACATACTTACAGAAGGAGCAACACATATGGCAAACATCACTCGTTACAACCCATTCAATGAAATGGTTTCTCTGCGCGAAGCTATGGACCGCCTCTTCGAGGACAGCTTCATTTCTCCGCGCACGGGGGGATTGACTGGTACACGCGGCGTCGGCGCGAACCTCTACGAGACAGCCGACAACTTCGTCGTCCAGCTTCCCGCCGCTGGCGTCAAGCCCGAAGATATTGAGATCACGGCCCAGCAGGATACGCTGACCGTGAAGTGGGAGACGAAGGTTGAGATTCCTGAGAACGCGACGACGCACTGGTACGGCTTCCAGTCCAGCCAGCACCAGCAGACGTTCACGTTGCCCGCGCCCATCGACTCTGAGCGCGCCGAGGCCAGCATGAACGACGGCATCCTTACTCTTTCCCTGCCGAAGGCCGAACACGCGAAAGCCCGCACCGTGAAAGTCAACACCAACTCGAAATAAGCGGAACGAAGTGATTGTGACGCCCCTGGCCGTGGCCGGGGGCGTTGTTGTGTTCATCCCAGCGCCAGCAGCATCTCCATATAATTCTCCAGCGCGGCATAGGGGCCGACGAAAGGGATTGCCCGCGCTAATTCGCGGAGTTGCGCGTTCGTGAAACCACGATTTGAAAGGCTTGACAGCCATTGCTTTGCGCGCTCGATACGCTGAGCGTCTGCCTCGCTTACAGGCAAACCATCGATGCCACGCCCATAGTTGTAGCGGCGCAGCAGGTCAGGATCGCGTAAGTAGGCGTGGGTCAATGGTAGCATGACCATCCTCACCACATTTTCATCGATACGGTCGCAGAGATACGCTGCCAGCTCAGCTTCATCGATAGCGGGAGCCGCGCTCATCCGTTCGATGAGCAAAGATCGCTGCTCCAAGGCGCTGCGCTCAGGATGAAGCAACTGGCCCTGCTCGCCCAGTAGCACAGCGTCAAGCTGGCCGACCAGCGTTACGCCGTAGCGCAGGCGGCCCACCCAACCGGCCAGCGCAGCTCGCTCGACCGCTTCCGGCTGCCATGCTTGCACAGTCTCATAGGAGACGGGCCAGCGCAGCCAGGTGCGCGGCGGATGGACAAGCGGATCGAGAAACAATATTTCACGGTACGCCGTGATAATGGCCTCGATAAACGCTTCCTGTTTGTCACGCCGGTTATTGCCGATAATCCAGATGTCGAGGATATTTGCCTGTTGGTAGGCGGTGTGGCGATGCTGCCACTCTTCGCTGTCGAGCGGCGCGCACTGGAACTCGATGGCCCAGCGCCTCCCATCTGCGTGCGCGACAAAGACATCGGCAATGCGGTTCGGTTCGGGCAGGCGCTCTTCTAATGTGATAATAGCCTGTGGAAATTGCGCGCGCAGCCAGTTCGCCAACTTCACTTTGCCGCGCGCGTGCCGTACCGACTCGGCCTCGGTACTCCAGGCGCACTCACCCTGCTGATGTGCGAAATGCAACTGCGTGCGCTTGTCCGTCCCGCCGCGCACATGCACCACGCCGCGACAATTCGGACAGCGCAGCAACCGCTCGCGCGACCAGTTCTGTAATTGCTCAAGCGGCGTCTCACCGGCTATGACAGCGTTCCCATCAGGGCTATAAGCAACCAGCATGATACTATCCTCGCCGTTACAGATGAACGTTTGTACGAAGTATAGCATCAAAATAGAGCAGATACAACGATGTGGGAATCGGCACATAACACAATGAGTACTCTTCGCTGGCCTCCAACTGCACCTGGATGATTCGTCTCGTCCATGACGATGAAGCGCGTTGATTCCTGCTCAGCCGAGGCGAATAGCCAGCGAATAAGTATTCATAGTATGAGTATATAAAGAAAACGCGCGCTTGTCAAGGCGGCAAACGAAGGCATATAATCACAGTATCATTGACCTTCCGTACTGACAGGTGATGCAAAGAGGAACGATTGATGCTTGATCTCACCACTATCGCCATTGTTGATAACCATTGCCATCCGGTCTTGCTGAATCAGCATATGGATGCGCGGCGCTTTCGCGGCTATTGCACCGAGGCGACGGATGCAGCTTTTGCCGACCAGCATGTTGCCAATACAGTGTACTATTTGTGGCTGCTGCGACAGCTCGCGACCTTTTATGGCTGTGAGAATGACGAAGCGGCGATCATAGCCGCGCGCAATAGCCATGACGGCGATTCGCTCATCGAGCGTCTTTTCCGCGCCGCCAATTTTGACGCGCTGGTGCTTGATCCGGCCTATCCTCCTGGCTTCGAGTGCTACGCGCCGGAGCGCATGGGGCAGCTTGGACACCTACGGGCGGCAAAAATGCTGCGCCTGGAAACGCTTATGCAAGATTTGATCCTCGTCTACGATGATTTCGACACGGTGATTGATCGGTATGCGTTCGCGGTCAGCCACGCGCGCGAAGACGGCTACTGCGCCTTCAAAAGCATCGCGGCCTATCGCACTGGATTGAACATCGCCGAGTGGAGCAAAGACGAGGCCGCCGCGTCGTTTGCGGAAGCGCGGGCTGCCGCCAAAGCGCAGGGGATGCTGCGTATTGCCCACAAACCGTTGATCGATTATTTGCTGCATATCGCCTTCAAGATCGCCGCGGAGCAGCGGCTCGCGATCCAGTTCCACACGGGCTATGGCGATAGCGATACCGACATGCGCCTGGGCAATCCCCTGCACCTGCGCGACGTGCTGGAGCGGCGCGATTATCAGACGATGCCGGTGGTGCTGCTGCACGAAAGCTACCCCTACACACAATTGGGCGCGTACCTCGCGGCAGTCTACCCGCATGTCTACTTTGACCTGTCATACGCGATCCCTTTTGTCGATAGGCTGGAGATGCTGGCCTTCACGCGGCAGGCGTTGAGCGTAGCTCCGGCCAGCAAGCTAATGTACAGTTCGGACGGCGTCAACCTGCCTGAGTTCCACTATGTCGGCGCGATACGCGGGCGCAGCGTGATCGGCCAGGTATTGTCAGAGATGATCGACGCGGATGAAATCGACGAGGAGAAAGCCTATCAGATCGCCCGGCGCGTCTTGCGCGACACAGCATATGGAGTATACCAGTTGTAATAGACCCGCGCCTGTACGCATCGATGGAGAGGTACAGTTATGAAAGAAGACTCAAACATAGCTGATGCTTCAGCCTTATTCCGCGTTGCCGTATCGGCGCTGATCTTCGATGACGAGGGGCGCGTGCTGCTGGCTCGCCGCCGCGATATTGACTGGTGGAATCTGCCCAACGGCGGCATGGAGGCAGGCGAGACAGTCGATGAAGCCCTGCGCCGCGAGGCGATGGAAGAATTGGGTGTGAGCATTGAGGTTGGGCAACTGGTAGGAGTGTATTCCAAGCCTCTCAAACAAGAAGTTGTGTTAGCGTTTCGCTGCCGTATCATCAATGGCGCTCCCGCTCCCACGGAGGAGACGCGAGAATGCCATTACTTTTTCCCCCATAACCTGCCCGCTAACACATTACCTAAGCATCGCCAACGCATCGAGGACGCACTGCTCAACCAGGAACAGGCGGTGATCCGCGCGCAACGTACCAGCACGGCGGAAGATCAGAGTCTGTAAACGCAGACCTTACCAGGATTCTTTTACGTTCACTACATGGTCGCGATCAATCAGCCTCTACGCGCCGAGCAGCACAACGACATCACGCGCCGCGATCTCCAACGTATCCGCGACCTCTTCCCCGCTCAGCAGCGCGGTAAATGGACCTGACGGCAACGTCACTTGCTGTGATTGATCGGTATGGTTGAGCAAGAAGTAGGCGGCGCGGCCGTCGTCGCGCACGCGCCTCGTCACCTCGACACCATCTGGCGCGTTCATCACCGGCGTGACATTCGCCTCGCGGCACATGAGCGCGGCGAGGCCATGCAGCAATTCGTCGCTGCCTTGCGTGGCGATATAATACGCTTTGCCTTCGCCAAATTGATGTTCGGTCAAGGCCGGGCCACCAGCGTAATAATCACTGGCGAAGACGCCCAGCGCGCGCGCTCCTGCGAGATGGACCACTTCTCCCCACAGAGTGCAGGGATAGCGGCCGCGCAGCGCGCCCTCGCCAATAACGACCTCGTTGGTCATCTGCGGCGTCCAGGGATCAAATTCTTCGACGTAGATGCCCAGCAGTTTGCGCAACTCGCCAGGATAGCCATCCAGCGTAATATGATCGCGTTGATCGACGATGCCGCTGAAAAACGTCGTCAGCAGGATGCCGCCCGCTGTGACGAACTGCTCAAGGTTCTGGGCAACGCCTGGACGCAGCAAATGCAACAACGGCGCGATCACCAGTCGATAATTGCTCAGATCGCTGTCGGACTGCACCATAGCGACGGCTACGTTGAGCCGGTGCAGTGCGCGATAGCAGTTTTGCAGTTGCTCCCAATAATGCAGGCGGTCGCTCGGTCCCGGCAGGTACTCGACAGCCCACCAGTTTTGCCAGTCCACGAGGATCGCCACCTGCGCCTGGACGCGCGAGCCAACAACAGCCGGCGCAATTTTTGCCAGTTCCGCGCCGATCTGCGCGGCCTGCCGGAAAATACGGCTCTGTTCGTTGCCATCAACCGGCACAATGGCGCTGTGAAACTTCTCCGCTCCAGCCCGCGATTGCCGCCACTGGAAATAGAGCGTGCCATCCGCGCCGTGCGCTATGGCCTGAAGATTTTGCAAACGGCTATTGCCGGGGCGTTTCTGTGGGTTCTGCGGCATCCAGTTGACCTGACCCGGCGTCTGCTCCATCATCAGGTGCGGCTGCCCACCTTTAAGAGAGCGCATCAGGTCATGCGAGAAGGCGGTAGACCAGGCTGGCGCGGTATGTGGCGGGTAGAGATCAAACGAGACGATATCGACATGTTGCGCCCAGGCGAAATAGTCGGCAGGTTTGAAGGCGACCATAAAGTTTGTCGTGATCGGGATATTTGGAGTGACTTCGCGCAAAATGTCGGCCTCCGCGAGATAGCGGCCCAATAGCGAGTCGGACATGAAGCGGTAATAATCGAGGCGCTGCCCAGGATTATTCTGGGCAGGCGAAAGGCGCGGCGGCAAAATATCTTGCCAGTCGTTGTAATACTGGCTCCAAAAGCTGGTTCCCCAGGCATCGTTGAGACCATCGAGTGTCTGGTAACGCGCTTGCAGCCACGCGCGGAAGACGGCGGCGCAGCGATCGCAGTAGCACGCCGGCGTGTGGCAACCATACTCGTTGTTGACATGCCACATGGCGAGGGCGGGATGCGCGCGGTAACGTTCGGCGAGGCGGCGCGCCAGCGCGGCGGCAGCGCGGCGGTAATCACTGCTGTTGGGGCAATAGTGCTGGCGCGATCCGTGACTCATGCGCTTGCCGTCGCGCGTGACGGGCAGCATGTCGGGATAGAGCCTGCTCATCCACGTCGGCGGCGACGCGGTGGCCGTGGCAAGGTCAGCGGCGATACCATGTTCCGCCAGCATATCCATAATCTTATCTAGCGTCTCGAAGTGATATTCGCCCGGACGCGGTTCGAGCGCGGCCCAGGAAAAGATATTGATGGAGGCCATATTGACACGCGCCAGTTTCATCAGGCGCATATCTTCCTGCCAGACGGATTCGGGCCACTGTTCGGGATTGTAATCGGCCCCGTAAAGAATACGAGATGGAAACCGCTGTTTCATGATCAACCTGACGTTATGAAATAAACATTTTGCGAATCCAGTTCAGCAGTTGCTGAACATGTGGCACATCCGCGTCAAGATAGCGCGCAGTGATGGCCTGCCCCATCGGCTTCCCCGGCTCCTCTTGCCAGGCTAGCCAGGTATGAATGCGCGCCTTGCTCTCGTGAACATCTTTGAAGCGCACGCCTGCCTCGACCAGCTTCACTTTCTGTATCGCTTCATCAGTCATCGGCCAGAGAACATTGCCTGACGGAACCAGAAAACTTACGAAATCCTCTAAATAGCCAGGAATTTTGTTGTTGGGCATAATCCAGACACCCACAA
>DATLSW010000209.1:0-15406 GCA_035533955.1 Ktedonobacteraceae bacterium
CGACCGCGACGCCTTTGTACAGGCAACGCACGGGCTACTTTTCGCCGCTGCAACACGGCTGGTTTTCAAGCGGGTACAGGATGTAGAGGCGCTGCCCATGCTGTTTAACGCGGCGGCTTACGTGAACGCGCTGCACAAGGAACTCAGCCAGCAAACAGGCCAGCCAGGCATAGGCGTTATCCCCACAACACCCTTCGGCTCCGGCCTGATCTCTTCGTCCATGCTCGACTCGCTCAAGGAACAGATACGCGCGCAAGATCTGGAAGGCGCGTTCGCCACGGCACGCCGCTACTTGCGCCTCGGCAACGATCCACGCGCACTTTTCGCCACCATTGGCCTTGTCACCGCGTACGCCGACGCTGCTGCCGACCAGGGCCACTCGCTGCAAATCGTGCAGGCGGCTGGAGAAGAGTTCATGGCATGGCCGAGCGGTCTCGCCGCGACCAGCGCCGACGCTTTTCTACGCATCGCGCTGCGCGCCGCCTCCTTCGCGCCGCCGCATAATCTGGCAGCGCATCTCTAGTTTTCGCCGTAAGGGCGCGGTAAATGGGGGCGCAATACCTTGCACCCCCTACGAAATGTCTAGTTGAAAATATTCAGGTGTTTTTCAGATGGTATGGAACTGGAATGTTTTGCGCGGCAAAAACACGTTATTCTTTCTGTGTCTCTTCACTGTTCTTCTATCTGGCTGTATTTTCGGCGGGACGCCGCCAAAGAAGTTAGTAAAAGCGCCTTCCAACAAGCAGGTTTACACCGTCCCGCAGGTCGGTGTCACGCAATTGACGCTTGACCCAGCGCAGGTGTTACCGGGCGATCAGGCATCGCTCAGCGCAGTGGAGATGCTCTACACGGGATTGGTGCAGTTCAACGACAACTTGCAAGTGGAACCGCAACTCGCGCAGTCATGGCAAGTCTCTTCCGATGGCCTACGCTACACCTTTACGCTGCGTCCCAACCTGAAATTCAGCGATGGCGCTCCGCTCACCTCAGCCGACGTAGCCTACAGCATTAATCGCGCCTTGCAGCCGGCCACCAAATCGCCAGTGGCTCCGATCTATCTGGCTCTGATCAAAGATTCCGACAAGTTGCTCGGCGGCTATATCACAACGCTGATCAATGATAGTATACAGACGCCTGACAGCAACACCATCGTCATCACGCTCAAACAAAAAGCGCCCTATTTTCTCGCCATGCTGGCCTATCCTTGCTCGTTCGTCGTAGAAAAGAGCCTGATTGCTACCTATCAGTCAAATTTTACCAGTTACCTCACGCAAGGCGGCACGACCGGCCCATTCAAGGTATCACGGTATTCACCTGGGCAAGAAATTGACTTTGTCCCCAATCCTCACTACTATGGGCCGAAACCGCAGTTGCAGAAAGTGGCCTTTCCGTTTTTCCAGCAGCCCGATAGCGCGTATCACGCCTATCTGGCCGGACAAGTCGATACGACCGGCGTGCCTCTTTCACAATTCGCCGCCGATAAGAAGCGCAGTGATTTCCATCAGGTTCCGCAGTTGTGGATTAACTACTATACCATGAACTATCTGACAAAACCCTTCGACAATATCGACATCCGCCGCGCCTTTGCCCTGGCTATCGACAAAGCCGCTATCGCCAGCACCGTCTGGAAAGGCACTGCTCTGGCAACTAACCACATCATCCCGCAGGGGATGCCCGGCTATAATCCCAATCTGACGGGGCCGGATGGCACTCAGAATCTGAAAGGGAACACGCAGGAGGCGCGCACGCTGCTGCAAGAAGGGCTAAAGCAGGAAGGATGGAGCAGCGCCAGGCAAATACCACCGATCCAGTTGACCTACGCATCGGGCCAGCCCACCACCGCGCAAGAAGTAACGATGCTGATCCAGGAATGGAAGAACGTGCTGGGCGTCACCGTCACAGGCAGCGCCATCGATTACAACACGCTGCTTTCGCAGGTCACAACTGCCACAGGCAATGCCAGCGGGTTGCAGTTCTGGGGATTGTCCTGGGTCGCCGAGTATCCAGACCCACAAGACTGGCTCACGCGGCAGTTTGATCGCGGCGTCCCGAACAATAATATGAACTACGGACAAAATACCAGTACCGATGCGGCACAACAACAACTGCTCCAACAAAAGCTGGAAAAGGCGGACGGCACCAGCGATCCCACTACGCGCGTGAACCTGTATCAGCAGGCGGAACAGCAACTGATCAACGACGTGGCATGGCTCCCTGTCACCCAGGAGACGGCGGTCTTTCTGCGCAAGCCTACCGTTATCGGGATCAGAGACAATCCGCTGGGAATTATTCCGCCCAATGACTGGAGCAATATCTTCATCGGGCAATACGAGTGAAGCATTTTCTTATGAACAGTGTGAGATTCTGAAAAAAGCGAACGTAGTACAATATAGTGCCATGTGTAGGCTCCTGTCTAATAGAACTGAGATATTTTCGGAGCTTCTATACACGCCGCACAGAACAGCATGCACTTGACATGCTGCATCCAGGAAACAAGCCACACGGCCAATGTGGCGAAAGGAGGGATACCGGGCGAGAACAACGCCATACGAAATTGCCCGCTAAACAGAACGCTTCCGTTGATTCGGATATTTGTAAAATACAACAAGGAGATGTTGTTCATGCGATCTCGCAAAAAGTTAGCCACCATGCTTCTGCCATCGTTCCTGGCCTTGATTGCCATGCTGTTCGCAGCCTGTGGTGGTGGCACCTCAGCACCAAGTACATCGGGACCAACTAAAGCTCCCGCGTCCCAGCAGGTCTTCACGTTCCCAGAGGAAGGCGTCGCCGATATTGCAACCTTCGACCCTGCCCTTGCTGGCGACCTGAACTCCGCGCAGGCCATCTACATGGTCTTCACCGGCCTGGTGTCGTTGAATGATCAGTTACAGATTAAACCGCAGTTGGCCTCGTCCTGGAGTACGTCTACTGACGGCTTGACCTGGACCTTCCACCTGCGCCCCAATTTGAAATTCAGTGATGGTACGCCGCTAACGTCGGCTGATGTCATCTATAGCATCAATCGCTCCGTAGACCCGGCGACCGCGTCACCCGTCGGCCCCTATTATCTGGCTCTGCTCAAGGATCTCAATCTGCTCACCTCCGGCAAGATCAAGACCCTCATCGGTGATAGCCTGCTCGCTCCTGACCCGAGTACCGTGGTCATCAAAATCAGCAAGCCAGCCAGCTACTTCCTGGATGCTCTGACTTATCCCACCTCGTATGTGGTCGAGCAGAGCCTGATCACCACCTACGGCAAGAACTGGACGGACCACCTGACCGCGGGCGGCGGCGATGGCCCTTTCAAGGTCTCGTCGTACATCCACAGCAAGGAAATCGACTTCGTTCCCAACACCAACTACTACGGGTCGAAGCCGCAATTGCAGAAGGTCATCTTCCCCTTCTACAAGCAAAGTGACACCGCGTACCGCGCTTATCAGGTCAACCAGGTCGATATCGCCGGTGTTCCCACCGCTGACCTCGCTGCCGCGAAAGCCCTGCCCAACGGCCAGTTCCACCAGACGCCACAGTTGTCGGTATTCTATTATGCCATGAACTACCTGGTGAAACCTTTCGACAATATCGACATTCGTCAGGCGTTCGAGTTGGCAATCAACAAGGACCTCATCGCGAACAATGTCTACAAAGGTGCGGTGATCGCCACCAACCACATCGTGCCGAAAGGCATGCCCGGCTACACCCCGAATCTGACCGGCCCCGATGGCGTCACGGGAACCAGTGGCGACGTCGCCAAAGCCAAAGCCTTGCTACAGCAAGGTCTGACCCAGGAAGGCTGGACGAGCGTCACGCAGATGCCCTCGATTACCATGGTCTATCCGAGCGGCTCCGTTGACACGGATAACGAGATGGCGGCTGTCACCCAGATGTGGCAAAACAACCTGGGCATCAGCGTCAAACTTGCTCCCACTGACTTCAACAAAATGTTGAACGAAATCAACGCTGCCATCAACAACCCGAAAGGGCTGCAGATGTGGCAAATCGGTTGGATCGCTGACTATCCAGACCCGCAAGACTGGACGACCCTCCAGTTCTGCAATGGCTGCGCGCAGAACGCCATGAACTATGGACAAAACCACACGTCTGATGCTGCCGCGCAGCAGCAAGTACAGCAACAGCTCGTCGCGGCTGACTCCATGCCCGCCGGCCCGGCGCGCATCGCGGTATACAATACCGCCGAGCAACAGCTCGTCAACGATGTCGCCTGGCTGCCAACGTACCAGTCCATAGCCACTACAGTGCTGAAACCGTATGTTCAAGGCGTCATCTTCAATGCAGATGGCCTCACGCCTCCCGATGACTGGGGCAACATCTACATCTCGACGCATTAGCTTCAGAAAGAGAGCGGAACTCATTCATTTCGCTCTCTTTCAAGAGAGGGTCGCGAGCCATTGCTCGCGGCCCTCTCTTGTCTTTCCAGAAAACTTCTCTCCAGTGTGAGATTTAGAAAAAAGCGAACGTAGTAGAGTATATCTGGGTGGATATACCGTCTCCCCATCATACGAACTCAATACGCCCTGGAGCCTACTACGGAAACAATGCCACCGAACAGCAGGCTCATAATGTACTGTTTTCAGGCACAAAGCCACACCGCCAATGTGGTGAAAGGAGGGAACGCCGCCGAATACAACCTGATACACATCCGACCATCAAACTGAAACATTCCGTTGTTCCAGATATTTGTCAGGTACTGACAAGGAGAATTTGTTCATGCGATCTCGCAAGAAGCTCACCACCAAACTTCTACCAGCATTTTTGGTATTAGTTGCTATGCTGTTTGCCGCGTGTGGTGGCGGCAGTGGTACATCGAACACTTCGGGGCCAACGAAAGCTCCTGCTTCGCAGCAGGTATTCGTCGATCCAGAAGCAGGTGTGGCCGACATCGCCACCTTCGACCCAGGTCTTTCCACTGATCTGCCGTCGATTGCCGCTATTGACATGGTCTTCACTGGCCTGGTACAGTTGAATGACAACCTACAGGTCGAGCCGCAGTTGGCCTCGTCCTACAGCGTCTCGTCCGACGGGCTGACCTGGACCTTCCACCTGCGCCCCAACCTGCACTTCAGTGATGGTACACCGCTGACTTCGGCTGATGTGGCCTATAGTATCGACCGCGCCTTGCAGCCTGCCACCAAGTCCCCCGTTGCGCCAGCCTACCTGGCCCTCGTCAAGGACTCCAACTTGCTGCTCGCGGGCAAGATCAAGACCATCATTGGCGATAGTTTGCTCACACCCGATCCTAACACGATCGTGATCATCGCCAACAAGAAGGCCAGCTACTTCCTGGATGCTCTCACCTACTCCTGCTCCTATGTGCTGGAGAAGAGCCTCGTTCAGCAGTACGGCACCAGCTTCACCGACCACCTGACCCAGGGCGGCGGCGATGGCCCCTTCAAGGTCTCGTCGTACATCCACGGCAAAGAGATCGACTTTGTTCCCAACCCCTACTACTACGGTCCCAAGCCGCAATTGCAGAAGGTCATTTTCCCCTTCTACAAGCAAAGCGACACCACGTTCCGCGCGTACCAGGTTGGTCAAGTCGATACCGCTGGCGTTCCTACCACTGACCTCACCACCGCCGCGGCTTTGCCGAATCACCAGTACCATCTCGTGCCGCAGTTGTGGATCAACTACTACACCATGAACTACCTGGTGAAGCCCTTCGACAACATTGATATCCGTCAGGCATTCGATCTGGCGATCAACAAAAACTTGATCGTCCAGTCGGTGTGGAAGGTGTACATACCAACCAACCACATCGTACCGAAAGGAATGCCGGGTTACGACCCGAACCTGACGGGTCCCGACGGCAGCACCAGTACCGGCGGGAACGTCACCAAAGCCAAAGCGCTGCTGGCAGCGGGTATGGCTCAGGAAGGCTGGACCAACGTCTCGCAGATCCCGCCGATTACCCTGACTTATCCAAGCGGATCAGTCGAGTCTGATAACGAGGTTGCTGCCCTCCAGCAAGAGTGGCAGACCAACCTGGGCATCAGCGTCAAAGCTGCTCCCACCGACTTCAACAAGCTCCTCAGCGAGATTGAAGCCTCCACCAACAATGCCAAAGGCTTGCAGTTCTGGGGCATCGCCTGGATCGCCGACTATCCCGATCCGCAAGACTGGACGACTCTCCAGTTCTGCAATGGCTGCCAGAACAACAATATGAACTATGGGCAAAACAGCAGCGCCGATGCATCCACCCAGCAGCAGGTTCAGACATCCCTCCAAGCTGCTGACTCTCTGCCTAACGGCGCGGCTCGCTACCAGCAGTACAACAATGCTGAACAGCAACTCATCAACGACGTGGCCTGGCTCCCGATGGAACAGGTTACGAACGCTCTGGTGCTGAAACCCTACGTGCAGGGCGTCGTCTACAATCCGCAGGATTTGACGCCGCCCAATGACTGGGCCAACATCTACATCTCGACGCACTAGCGCCGTGTGAAGACAGGAGCGGAACATTACATAGTTCTGCTCCTGTTCGCAAACAAAGGGAGAGCGGATAACAGCCCGCTCTTCCTTTGCCTTACCAACTGATCGAGAAATATTTCGCCAAAAACCAACCCTCCATGCGGGTAAAAGCTCTCCTTGCGCATATGTGAGATTCTGGACACTCGCGACGTAGTAACAAAAGAAGCAACATGGTAAGTTTTTTTCATATCCGGTTGGCTATAACAATTTGTTATATTTCGCTCAACTGACGCTCAAGTTGGAAGCAAAAGAAGAAACAAAGCATAGTTCAAGCTCTACTATTGAAAGGAGGTTCAAATACTCCTCATTCGTTCATAAGCCAGCTCATTCTACTTGACAATAGAAGAAGGGTCACTTACAATTAAGAGAAATCGGCTTATGTAACGCTCGTTGTCCAGGCTCACTATCAATCATCCAATATGGTGCCAAACTCATTGGCTAGACCCAGAAACACAATAGGGGGCGCACAACATGGTTCAATTTTTGATCAAAAGGTTCATCGGCCTGATCTTCGTGGTCGTCGGTGTCACCTTCATTACCTTCATCCTGGGGTATTTTGCCCCTGGAGATCCCATTCGCGACCTGCTAGGGACACACTATAACCTGCAGACCTATCTGGCGCTAAAACATGCCTACGGTCTGGACCTCCCCTGGTATACACAATACCTCAGATTCCTGGGAAACCTGTTCCGTTTCCAATTTGGATACTCGTTCCAGTATCAGAATCGTTCTGTTGCGAGCATTCTAGCAGAAGGCGTGCCAGTCTCTGCTGAATTGGCCTTCTGGGCTTTGATCATCCAGGTCGGTGTAGGAGTTCCTCTCGGTATCGTATCGGCACTGCGCGCGAATACCTGGATCGATACCGTCAATATGGGAGTCATGCTGGTTTTCTTTGCACTGCCCGTTTTCGTCCTGGCTGTGTTTGTCCAGGTTTTCATTGTCTGGATAGACCAGCACACCGGGGCCTCCTGGCCTGTATCACAATGGGGCAACGCCTGGCAATACACTCCAACGGACATATCTTATAAGCTTGCGCCGATCCTGGTATTCGCCGCTGGCGGCGCCGCCTTCTTCGCGCGCCTGACTCGCGCCAGTATGCTCGAGGTCTTGAGGCAGGATTATGTTCGCACAGCGCGCGCGAAAGGTTTGACCGAGCGTGCAGTGATTTATCGGCATGCTCTGCGTAACGGACTCATTCCGTTGCTGACGGTTGTCGGTCTCGCGCTCGGCACGCTGGTCACAGGCGCGTTTTTCATCGAGAACGTGTTTAACATTCCAGGTATTGGTTACGAAACCATTATATCTATTGGTAATCGCGATTACCCTGTGATCCAGGCAACCGTCGTTCTGCTGGCAGTCGGCGTCGTGGTCGGCAACTTGCTGGCCGACATCTTCTACTCTCTCGCCGATCCACGCATCAAGATTCAATAGAGGAGGTCAGAACAGAGATGGATACAAAGGATAAGAATCCAGAGCTTTCCTCTCCAGGTGTCATGTTCCCAGATTCCTCTATCACACCACTTGAGGTCGATGAACTCATGAGACCGATTGACGGCGTGATGAGGGGGATACCGTTAGCGGAATCTGGTATAGAACCGGATAGTGTAGAACCGGATATAGAAAAGGAGCCCCTTCGAAAAAAGTCACAGACGCCTCTTCAAGAATCACTGCGCAGGTTAGGGAGAGACAAACGTGCTATGGCAAGCGTAGGCGTGATCGTATTCTTCATTTTGCTTGCCATTGTCGGCCCGCTCATTTACCAGCATATCGGCGGCCTCTATCAAAGCCCGATCAACGGCCCAGTTGGACCCAGCGTCTACCATTCGCCTTTCCACCAGGAACTTACCAATCAGGATTTGAGCTTTTCATCGATGTACTGGCTCGGTACTGATGATCTGGGACGCGACCTGCTGGCCCGCCTGATGCAAGGTATTTTGATCTCGCTGACAGTCGCATTACTGGTTGAGATCGTTGATGTTGGTCTGGGTGTGCTGGTCGGCGTGCTGGCCGGCTACTACGGTGGATGGATCGACCAGGTATTGGCGCGCGTCACTGACATCATTTTCGCGTTCCCCGGCTTGTTGTTTGCGATCATGCTTACCGGTATCTTTGGCACGGAGGCAGATGTCGTCTTCGCCCCCATTCCACTCATTGGAGCCAATGGAGATGCTCGCCTGATCCTGGTTTCGCTGGCCCTGGCTCTCACTGTCTGGCCCTTGATGGCACGCTTTGTGCGCGGCCAGACGCTGTCTCTGAAAGAGCAGCAATTTGTCGAAGCGGCTCGCACGTCAGGTTCCAGCAATGCAAAGATCATCTTTCGGCACATTGTCCCCAACGTCTTCAGCATTGTGATTGTGGCATCCACATTAAATATCTCCAATACCATCATTGGAGAAGCTGGCCTCAGCCTACTTGGCCTCGGCGTACAGACGCCCGGCTCCAGCATCGGCCTCATGATCGCTCAGGGCGAAAACAACATCACCGGCTTCCCCTGGGAAGTACTCTTGCCTACCATTGTGCTGACGATTATTGTGCTGTCATTCTCGTTCCTCGGTGACGGCCTCAACGATGCCTTTAACCCTCGATCAAAAGATTAGTAAGCGGAGTAATAAATATGGCAGAGAACCTGCTCGAAGTAAACAACCTGAAGACCTACTTTTTCACGCGCAGCGGGGTCGTCAAAGCGGTTGATGATATCTCCTTCGTGATGAAGCCCGGAGAGACACTTGGCGTGGTTGGAGAAAGCGGCTGCGGGAAAAGCGTCACGGCGCTTTCTGTGATGCGCCTGGTCACAACGCCTCCCGGCAAGATCGTTGGGGGAGAAATTGTCCTGAGCGGAGAAAACATCCTGGAAAAGAGCAAGGATGAACTGACGGATATTCGCGGCAGTAAGATGTCAATGATCTTCCAGGATCCGATGAGTTCCCTGAATCCGGTGTTTAACATTGGATTTCAAATCGCCGAAACGGTCAAGAGACACCGCAAGGGCATTAGCAATGATCAGGCGTGGAAACGTGCAGTGGAGATGCTCGACCTGGTACGCATATCCGATGCCAAGCGGCGCGCCAAGAACTTCCCCCACGAATTTAGCGGCGGCATGCGCCAGCGTGTGATGATTGCTATTGCCTTAGCCTGCAATCCTCAGTTGTTGATTGCTGATGAGCCGACGACCGCCCTCGACGTCACCATCCAGGCCCAGGTGCTTGAGCTGATAAACGGCCTTTCCAAAGAGTTCGGAACGGCGGTCATGTTGATTACCCACGATCTGGGCGTAGTCGCCGGGACGTGCAAATATGTCAACGTCATGTACGCCGGGCATATTGTGGAATCAGCGCCGGTTAAGCAGATTTTCGAGTCGCCAGCACATCCATATACAGTTGGGCTACTCGCTTCTATTCCCCGCCTGGATGGAAACCGCGGTGAGAAGCTGACTCCCATCAGCGGACAGCCCCCCGATCTCGGCAAAGAAATTATTGGGTGTCCCTATGCTCCGCGTTGCCCCAGGGTTCAAGCGCGCTGCCGAGAAGAACGCCCAACATTGCAATCCACTGGTCACGGCGATCAAGTAGTGGCTTGCTTCTACCCGTATTAAGAGAGGAGGGATGGATGTCATGGCACAGGAAACAGCGACTTCAGCGAAAGAGATAGGCACCACCTTAATTGATATCAAAGGCTTAAAAGTTCATTTCCCCATCAAAGGAGGGCTTTTAGGACGCACGGTTGCACGCGTTAAAGCAGTTGACGGGGTTGACCTGTTTGTGCGGCGTGGCGAAACGCTTGGGCTGGTAGGTGAAAGCGGCTGCGGCAAGTCAACGACCGGGCGCGCCATTCTCCAGTTGATTAAACCCACCGAGGGCAGCGTCAACTTCAACGGTGTTGAACTGACAACGCTCTCATCATCTGGCATACGTAAAATGCGCTCGGAGATGCAAATGGTGTTTCAGGACCCTTTTGGCTCGCTCGATCCCCGCTTCACGGTCGGCCAAAGCATTTCCGAGCCGCTAGTGAACTTCAAACGCGGCAATGCGAAGCAAATCGAGGAACAGGTACAGGATCTGCTCCAAACGGTTGGGTTGAATCCGTTTTATGTCAATCGTTTCCCGCATGAGTTCAGCGGTGGGCAAAGACAGCGCATCGGTATTGCCCGCGCGCTGGCTTTGCATCCGTCGTTTATTGTCGCCGACGAGCCGGTATCGGCGCTTGACGTGTCGATTCAGGCGCAGGTCCTCAATTTGATGCAGGATTTGCAGAGCAAATTCGGCCTGACCTACATCTTTGTGGCCCATAACCTCTCAGTCGTGAAACACATCAGCGACCGCGTAGCGGTGATGTATCTTGGACACGTCATGGAGCTGTCGGACAGCGAAGAGATGTATGAATTACCGCTCCATCCGTACACCCAGGCATTGCTCTCCGCTATCCCGGTTCCTAACCCGGAAATTGAAGCGAAACGGCAGCGTATCATTCTGGAAGGCGACGTTCCCAGTCCGGTCAATCCCCCCAGTGGTTGCGTTTTCCACCCGCGCTGCTGGAAAGCGCAAGCTATTTGCCGGGAAGTGATTCCACCTCTGGAAGAAAAGCAGAGTAATCACTATGCCGCCTGCCATTTCCCCGGCTAGTTATCGCGCTCTTCTAAACGCTTAATACGAGCCAACAAACGGATACGCGCCAGTAATTGGCGCGTATCACATGGTTTCACAAGATAATCGTCGGCTCCGGCTTCGAAACCGGTTACTTTATCATGGATGGTCGCGAGAGAAGTAAGCAGCATAATCGGCAGATGTTGTAGTGAAGGATGTTTTCGAACAGCGCGACAGAGGTCCAATCCACTCTCTTTTCCCACCACCAGTTCCGAAATCAGAATATCGGGCGTGTGCGTCTCCAGTTGTGTCCAGGCTTCTGACAACGTTGCAGCGCAATGAATGAGGTAATCACTCATCAGAGTCTGCTTTATCCTTTCACAACTGCTTACATCGCTCTCAACAACGAGAACCTGGAGCCGTCGGAGGGGACGTTGCCCACTAGAGAATAAGGTACTTGTCACAACATCCTCAACAGATGCGCGAGAACGAGCCATAGCATCAATGCATTGCCCCTGCCCGGTACAGTTAGGCATAGCACTCTATTATTCCCGATCAGCCTGGGCCTGGACCAGATCATCCATACGACGCTGGCGATCCGCCGGCGTCAGACGTAATACTCGTTCAATGGTGGCGTTCAACACCGACGGCTTAAACGGCTTGGTGAGATATGCATCGACTCCTGATAATAAGCCCATCAACTCGTCTTCCTCGCGCGTCATAGCGCTCAAGATGATGAGAGGAATATCCGCGGTACGGGCGTCCCCACGTAAAAAGCGCACCAGGTGATACCCATCCATGCGCGGCATCTTGACATCAATAATGACACAATCGGGTTGTTCTGCGTGAACACGTTCCAACCCTTGCACACCGTCATAGGCGACAACCACATTGTATGAGCCTTGTAAATTCACCGCGTATTTGATCAACTCAACAATGGTCGGATTATCGTCAATAACCAATACCTTCTTCATTGCGTCCCCATCATTTATTGGCATTATTACACGTTGTACTGGTTACTCGTTCGCGAAATGTTATCCTTTTGCATTGTAACACAGTTCTACGCCGCTGCCAACTGCTACTATCGCCAGTACTATGCTTTACTTCTGAGAGACATCCTCTCTAGTTATGAATATCGGTTAACGCCATGCATTTCTGAACCACCCTCTATTCATTGTACTCCCTGCTCCTATCCCGTAGGGTTGTGGGCTTGCCCCGCCCAGGCGAACATCCATGCCTGGTTTTGGGCGGGGCAAGCCCACGACCCTACGCATTATGACCCCTTTGAGAAGCGCGAGGGTGCGAACGAACCATATGTGCTAGAATAGAACCAGCAGGATGTTTAGCTATTGCATAAGAGAGTACATCGCATGAATACAACTGACCGCTACGCGCGGCAAACCCTCTTCGCTCCTCTTGGTAAAGAGGGGCAGGAGCGGCTACACGCTTCTTCTGTTGCCATTCTCGGCTGTGGCGCGCTGGGGACCGGGCTTGCCAACAATCTCGGACGTGCCGGAGTTGGCCGCGTCGTCATCGCCGACCGTGACTACATTGAATTAAACAACTTACAACGCCAGATTCTGTTCGATGAAGAAGACATCTCCCGTGGGCTACCCAAAGCCGCGGCGGCGGCGGAGAAATTGCGGCGCATCAACAGCGAGATCACCATCGAGAGCCTTGTGGAAGACATCAACGCCGACAATATTGCCGCGCTGGTGCAGGACACCGATCTTGTGCTGGACGCTACAGACAACTTCGAGACGCGCTACCTGCTCAATGACGCCTGCATAAAGTATGGTCGCCCCTGGATTTATAGCGGCGTGATCGCCTCGTATGGCGTCACGATGAACATTATCCCTGGCGACACGCCCTGTCTGCGCTGCGTCTTCCCTGATATGCCCCTGCCAGGAACGACGCCCACCTGCGATACGGCAGGCGTACTGAACGGCATCGTGGGCGTGATCACCGGCATTGCCGCGACGGAGGCCATGAAGATTTTGCTGCACAGCGAGCAAATCAGCCGGGCAATGTTCTGGCTGGACGTGTGGGAAAATACGAGCGAGCGCATTGAACTGGCGCGCCAGCCCGATTGCCCCTCCTGCGGGCAGCATTCCTACGAGTTCCTCGACGCGCCCATGAGCGGCAGCAGCACCAGCCTGTGCGGGCGCAACGCCGTACAGGTGCGCCCCGCACAGCGCGGTCTCGCCCTGCCATTAGCCGATCTGGCCGAACGGTTGCGCGCCATCGGGGAAGTACGCTATAATGAGTTTCTGCTACGAGCTAGCATTGATCAGTATGAGTTAACAATTTTTCCAGATGCGCGCGCGATTATTAAGGGTACTGGTGATGAACAGGTCGCGCGCGCCGTCTATGCACGTTATATTGGGATCTGAGGATACAGAATGAATGAACATATCCATGTCTGCGTCGCGTGGCCCTATGCCAAAAGCTCCACGCATGTCGGACAGATTGTTGGCGCCTATCTACCTGCCGATACCTTCGCTCGCTACCATCGCCTGGCTGGCAATCACGTCGTGATGGTGTCTGGCAGCGACGAACATGGCACGCCCATCCTTGTTGATGCCGAACGCGAGGGTATCAGCCCGCGCGAATTTGTGGCGCGCTATCATCGCCAGATTTGTGAAGTCTGGGATCGCCTGGGCATATCCTGGGACCTCTACACGGAAACCGGCACCGCAAATCACTACCGGATCACGCAAGATTTCTTTCTCAAGCTCTACGAAAAAGGCTATATCTTCAAAGATACCATGCAATCTCCCTATTGCCCGACTGATCGCCGTTTTTTGCCCGATCGTTACATCGAGGGAACCTGTCCCAATTGCGGCTATAGCGGCGCGCGCGGCGACCAGTGCGACAACTGCGGACACACGCTCGACCCGGTCGATCTGATCAATCCGCGCTGCCGCCTGTGCGACAGCAAAGAGAGCGCGCTGGAGATTCGTCCGACCGACCACTTTTTCCTCGATTTGCCAAAATTGCAGGAGCCGCTGCTGGCCTGGCTTTCTGACAGTAAAGACTACTGGCGTCCCAACACATTGGATTTCGCGTTGAGCTGGCTCAAAGAAGGGCTGCGGCCTCGCGCCATCACACGCGACCTGGACTGGGGCGTGCCGATCCCGTTGGAAGGCTATGATGATAAGCGCATCTACGTCTGGTTCGACGCGGTCATCGGCTATCTCTCGGCAACGGTGGAGTGGGCCGAGCGGCGCGGCACGCCGGATGCCTGGAAGTTATGGTGGGAGCCGGGCAAGGCCGATCCGCCTGTGAAGTCCTACTACTTCATTGGCAAGGATAATATCCCCTTCCACGCCATCATCTGGCCGGCCATGCTCATCGGCTATGGCGACCGCGTCCTGCCCTATGATGTCCCGGCTAACGAGTTCATGACCATGAGCGGATCGAAGGCATCGAGCAGTCGCGGCAACGTGATCTGGACGCGCGACGTTCTGGATCGCTTCGGCGCGGATACGCTGCGCTACTACCTCTCTGCGACGGCTCCCGAAGGGCGCGACACAAATTTCACCTTCGAGGAACTGATCCGCCGCAACAACGACGAACTGGTCGCCGCCTATGGGAACCTGGTGCACCGCACGCTGACTTTTTTGCAAAGCAAATTCGGCGGCGTTGTCCCACAGCCGCAAAAGCTGCGCGAGGCCGATCGCGAGATACTGGCCGAAGTGGACAGCGGCTTCTCGGTAGTCGGCCACAACATCGCCAACTGCCATCTCAAGGATGGCCTGAACGCCGCGATAAGCGTGGCCCGCGCCGCCAACCACTACTTCGACGAGCAAGCGCCGTGGAAACAGATCAAGACGGATCGCGAGGGAGCAGCAACTACGCTCTACGTGATGCTGCAAATCTTGAGCGGCCTGCATGTAATGCTCAGCCCCTACCTGCCGTTCTCCTCACAGAAACTGCACGAATATCTGGGCTTCGAGGGCGATGTCAGCGCCGGCCGCTGGCACATTTACGAGGTTCCGGCGGGCCGCGCCCTACCTTTACCCGCTCCGCTCTTCCCGAAACTGGAGGAATTAGCAACAGTGTAAGAGGGTGAGAACTCATGAGAAGATGCGTTAACATATCTCCCATGTTGTAGACATCTCTCCTCTTGTCAGTGCTGTTCGTCAGTGGTAGAATACGTGTGTGAGCGATACAAAAACCACGTATCGCTCACACACGTACCGCGAGTTCCGCGGGATATCAAGCTTGTGGAGAGAGGAGCGCTGGCTCTCTGGCAACGGAGAGTGAAACTGCTCTCGTTGAAGCAGGAACCGAACACTGTTTGGGTTTTGTCCTCAATGGGTAGGTTTCGGAGA